>JBAXDE010000334.1:0-2288 GCA_037141115.1 Methanomicrobiales archaeon
ATCAATTAGACCAAGAACACTTTTATCCGTTTAGTGGCAAACTTGGGTTAAAATACTTTTAAAAAACCCGTGACATTTATCTCCGGGACAAAACCGGGAAATTATTATATCCCGGGTCAGCGTTAATCGAAGATGATTATCTATGGAAGCTGAAATTCTGACAAAAGGTGGGCTTCTGGCCCGCGGTATCTTTGCGGTGATCATTGGTATCCTCTGTTTTACTCTCCCGGTGGGGATGCAGGCCGTGTTTGCGTATATCATCGGGATCTTCCTCTTGATCATCTCGCTCATCACCGGCGCGATCTCGCTGAGTGAAGACGGCAAGGTACACTGGGGTGTGCTCATCCTCTCAATCATCGGTGTACTCGTCGCGCTCCTCACGTTCATCTCGCCGTTTGCGATGTTCGTTGCTGTAACCATCCTGATCGCGGCATGGGCGATCATCACCGGTATTGCAGAACTGGTCATTGCCTACTCCTTAAAAGACCTGCCCTTCCGGGTCCTGCTGGGTATCAGCGGTTTTTTTGCAATATTGTTCGGTATCCTGATTGGCTTTGCCCCGCTCCCGAGAGAGGGTTCGCTGGTCCTGATCCTGCTCCTGGGTATCTACTGCCTCTTCTTTGGCATCATCAGCATCATTGCCGGTCTGCTCATGAAGAAAGGCGAAACGGTCATTGCGTTCTGAGACCAGCATCTGTATCCCGGTTTCCGGGACACTCTCCTTTTTTCTCATTCATCTGTGGGGAATAGTGCATGCCAATAATCCGGAGGAACAGCGCATCACTTCCACCACCCGGAGTGCAGATTTATTAATCCGGACCATCATGATTTGAGCATGCATACCCGTGAAGCCTCGGCCCTCGACCTTTTTACCGATTCCGTCCGGCTCATGGGCGATGCCACGCTCTGTGCGGTGATGGAGTTTGACCGGAAACTCGATACCTGCGCTCTCGAAAAGGCCACATTTTCGTGTCTGCTGGCCCATCCGATTCTCCACAGCCGGCTTGTCCGGGGGAATGGCCCGGCATTCTGGGAACTGGTCGAACCGGTCCCTGCCACACCTTTTCATGCGGAGATCTGCCCGGAGCATTATCATCCCCGGGTGATCAGGCTTGTCGACCCTTACGGGCCAGTGCAGTTCCGCGTATGCCAGCTGCAGCGACCATCAGGAGATGTAATCGTCATCAACATCGCTCACGCTGCCGCCGATGGATTTGGTCTTTGTGTTCTCGCCTCGCAGTTACTGGAGGAGTACCGGAAGCCCGGCACCATCCGCCCCGCGGAAGGGGGGATCCCGGAACGTGACACGCTCTGGACGAAGAGTCTGGTCCGGGCCGGGCCACCGGCAGAACCGGGGATGAAGGTGGTCAATCCCATGTGGCCCGATCCATTTGGAACTTCCCATCAACCCTCTTCATATCATAAGGAGTCCATCAGTCCCCCGGTTCTGGAGGCTATCCGGGTGCATGCCCGATCTCTCGGGGGCAGCGTCAATGATGTGCTGATGGGCAGTTACTTTCTCTCCCTCAGCGATATCACGGGCTATAAGGGGCCAATGGATCTCTTCTTTCCGGTCAACCTGCGCCAGCACCTGAAGGATGGTACCCGGGTGATGAGCAACCAGGCCACCAATGTCAGTTTTATCCTGGAGCGCAGGGAGGGGGAGGGAATGCAGGAGATCCTACCCCGCATCATTGCGGAGACGAAATGTCTCAAGGCAGAGGGTATTGGCATAGCCGCACAAGTGGAGATGGACCGGCATTGTGACCCGGAGGGCCGGGCAATTCACCAGATGGCAGAGGAGATGGTGGCCCTGCAGAAACGGGGCCTGGCAGACATCTTCATCACAAACCCGGGGCCCATCACCCTCCCCGAAGTTGACGGACTTACCGACGCCTACCTCTGCTACCCGGGGGGCTACATGCCCACGACATGTTTTGTAACCAGCACCTTCCGGGGGAAGATGACGATCACGATGGGTTACCAGGACAGCGGGCAGGCAAGAACAGGAACTAAAAAGGCCATGCAGCTCTTCAGACACTACCTGGTGTCGCTGGCAGACGATGTCGTATAGTTGGGCATAACCCGGTTTGATTCGCCCGTCCGGGCCAGATTTATCCGGTTTTTACCGGAAAAAAGTGAGCATTGTTCTTCCGGTTACTTTTAATTCTAAAAAATAATCACTTGAGAGGCTGTTGCCTAACTAACAAAAAGAGTAATTCGAGTTAATGAAATAGATAGTGTAAACAATTTACTGTAAAATCGAAAACGCCCTGATCTCTAATCAT
>JBAXDE010000335.1:0-2287 GCA_037141115.1 Methanomicrobiales archaeon
CGGCATATTTCATTAACTCGAATTACTCTTTTTGTTAGTTAGGCAACAGCCTCCAAAGTCTGCTTAAAAATTTCAAATCAGGATCCGGTTGAAAAATCAAAGTCAAGGTTCGATTAGTCCGGATCAGATTTACAATCGGGATCATGCTTGCGCTGAAAATATTCAGATCAGGATCCGGTTCCCAAATTCTCAATTTAGGGTCTGACCGGAATTTTTGAATCAGGTTCCAGTTTCAAAAATAATTTTGAAAATAACGCTTATGAGCAAAAGTATAGGTTGGACAGGCACGGTCATTGTTGCCGATAGCTCTCGCAAACATCAGGCAAGCCCGTTCCCGATCCGGATCACTTCCCGCACCAGCAGCTCGAAATCCTCCCTATGGCTGCGATGGTTGGTGACAGCCACGTGCAGGTACTTCCTGCCCCGGATACTTACAGTCGAGGGGACCGCGATCCCCTGCTCCTGGAGCTCGGTCTCGATCTGCTTGTTCAGGTCGTCCAGCCGGGCCTCGGCAAGTCCTGGCCGCATATACCGGAAGTTCACGATATTCAGTGAGACCGGAAGCGCCAGTTCGAGCTGCGGGGCTTCCTGCACCAGGTTTTCAAGGTAATGCGCCTGGTCGATGTTCTGCTGGATCAGCCGCCCGTACTTTTCAGTACCCTGCTCTTTGATCGTCATCCAGGCCTTGAGGGCAAGGAACCCCCGCGAGAGCTCGAACCCGTAATCGGAGAGCCAGGGCACATCCACTCCAGTCAGGCCCCGATTGCCCTCGCCGTGAGCAAGGTAGGTGGGGGTCAGGGAGAAAGCATTGCGGTGATGAGCAGCGTCCCGGACCAGGACGCAGGCGATGGGGTACGCGAGGTACATCCACTTGTGCAGGTCAAACGCGAGCGAATCCGCCCGCTCCATGCCACTCACGAGATGCCGGGACTTCGGGGCGATGGCTGCCCAGGCACCGAATGCGCCATCGACATGGAACCAGCATTGCTCTTCTGCACAGATATCCGCCAGGGCATTGAGATCGTCAATTGCCCCGGTATTCGTAGTACCGGCAGCCCCGATAATACAGACCGGGTGGCATCCCCTTACACGGTCGGCTGCGATCATCTCCCGCAGGGCCGGAATATCGATCTGCAGGGAATCGTTCACGGGGACCCGGCGGAGCGCGTTGTTCCCGAACCCGAGCAGCTCGACCGCTTTCTGGACCGATGAGTGGGCTTCGTCCGAGCAGTACAGGGTCATCTGCTTCCCGGACACGTGCATCCCCTCTGCCCGCACATCGTACCCGGCCATGGTGTTCCGGGCCACGGCAAGGCCGATCAGGGTGGAAGACGAGCAGCCGCTCGTGATGAGGCCGCTTGTGCCGGGCGGGAAACCGAGGAGCTCCCGGCACCAGTCCACTACCTGCATCTCGACGTAGTTGTTGCTCATGTAGGCAAAAGACCCGCTGACCGCGTCCGTTGACGCTGCCAGCATCTCGGCGTATGTCCCCATCACGGTGCCGCATCCCGCAACCCAGCCCCAGAACCGCGGGTGGCTGTTGCCCACCTGGTACGGGAGGATGGAACGGGTGTACTCCCGGTACACCTCGTCCGGAAGCTCGGGACCGGCCGGGGGCGGGCCTTCAAACCGGGCCTTTACTTCCGGCGGGGCATGCTGCCAGGCCGGTCGGTCCCGGATCGTCCTGATATAGTCCATAGTATCGTCAACCATCCGGTGGCCCAGTGCCCGCATGGCTTCCCAGTCTTCCGGGTCAAGGGTTTCTTCCCGGAATTTGTCAGCGTTCTTCTTCATGGTTATCTCCTGAAATGGCGGCTGGGGATGCTGCAGAGGAAACCGCCGTTTCATTTCCCGATAGATAATGGTGGAACGGAACCCTAGAAATGAGTTGCGGGGATTTGTGGAAGTTGCATACGCGGGTACGGAGGATTTTTTTAAAATTAAAAAAGGCGGGACTAAAAAAATTCCATAGAAACCGAGCCGCCGGATAGGAAATCCCGGCAAAACAGCATGGATAATCCTTTTAGAAGGATTGCCAGTCTGTCCGGAAGGGGTGGGCTACCGGAACCCTGACCCCCTGTCTGGCACACACCCTCCCGGGCGACTGGGCTTTGCCGATGCCGGTGTGCTCCGGGCGGGTGCCAACAGAACGTTGCTACACATTGCCTCACGGATTCCCGCCGGAGAATGGGGATTTGTTCCGGGAGGATTACCGCGTTTTTCCGATCCATTGCCTCTGCAAAAATGGGGGGTGAGGCAAAACTCGTACAACGGGGCACGATACGGG
>JBAXDE010000336.1:0-2284 GCA_037141115.1 Methanomicrobiales archaeon
CCCCAGATGATCTGCTGGGTCAGTACACTTTTCCCGGTATCGTTTTCCCCTTCAATCAGGGTGAGGGATTCAAGAGGGAGTCCGTCGGCGATTTTTTTATCGAGTTCACTGTTGCCCGTGGAGAGGATTTGCCGATCTTCACCGCCCATCAGATCAGAAATGCTTGCCATTTGTTAAAGGTCTCCTGTTCATAAGGTTACAGGTATGCTGAAGCATAAATCCCGTTACCTGTTGTCATCTGGAACCATTCCGGAGTGCCCTGATCCGGCCGGATATTTACGCGGATGGTAAATGTTTCCCCGGGATCGAGTTGATAAGGGTGAATGGTATCCGGGTTACGCTCAAAAATCTGCCACTTCCCTTAAATAACTTGAGTTGACCTAGTATCATCCCACTGGTATAAGTAATAAACTCCGCCCGTATCTTTGACCAGTACGTCCATGTGTTTGAAGTCCGATATGATCTCCGTTCCGTTATTGGAGATCTTATAGGTGAAATTAGTATCCGGACTGGATGTATCCGAGATAGTAAATGCTGTCCTCAACCGGATCTCGTCATGCAGGGTGAGATCTTTTTGTGCGGTTGTGACAACTTCCGCTGTTGTGAGCACACTCCCTACAAGCATGTATGCAACGATAACCAGCAACAATACTCCGATGGCTGCTCCAATGATCTCTGCTACGGCCATGACTGATCAGCTCGCGGTAAATTCATTCGAACGCCAGATCCCATCCGGAAGCACATACTGGAAATACATCATATCGCCATTCGAAAACATTACAGATGGCATTGCATATACCTCAAGGGTTTCTCCCGGATCCCAGAAACCATTACTATTAAGATCGCCGTCGGTGAATATTGCAGTCCAGTGACCAGTGAGTAATAAAGCGGGAGGGGGATCCGTATAGGAAAGCCTACCAAAATTACCAACCCCCCCGCAAAAAACATCGGATTTCTGAATATCAGCTAGGGGAATTCTCTGGCTCCCGATATTTTTCATCCAGACATGGACATCTGATGTTGATTCTCTGGCAACAGTAGTTACAATCTTAAAATCTGTGCGGAGGCGCTGGTCCGATTCATGCGTGGCGGACTGGAACGTCCCTGCCATCGTATACACAACCGGAAAAACAGCATTGATCAATACACCGGCCGCAATCACTGCTGTAATAAGGAACATTGCAGTGGTGAACGTCTCGGCAGACATTGATCATATCCTGTCGGGCAGATTCATCCAGTCGTCATCATTTTCTTTGCTCTTTGCCGGGGAGGAACGTTCTCTTACAGAAATGCTGGACAGATCAATCCTGCCATCGTTGGATTTTTCCTTCTGGGGGAGATCCTGCTGGCGGTGCTCCATCATCACTTCGATCATATCCCGGTCAAGTGATGTGTCGGTGGGAGCCAGGATACGGTTTAATGAATAGAGTTCGGCCACAAATTCATCCGGCCCTACTTCGTGCTCTTCACCAATATTTGCCGGCATAAGCCGGGAGATCTCGCGTATCTCCTGGCAGGAATCTTTGGAGATGTAGCCCATAGCCTGGTACGATCCCAGTATGATTTCGAGACGGTCATGCCCGAACTTCTTGACCGACTGGTGAGTCCATTTGAAGAGTTTATACACTTTCTGAAGTCGGAGCTTCTCGTTTAAGGGTACTACCGGCTGGACTGCTGTTTTTGCAGGCGGGCCATGCAGGAGAGGTGTGAGGTGCTGGTTTCTTAAAGCCGCAAGCATCTGTTCGTCTAAGAGTTTTCGCTCTGCATCATATTGGGTTGCGGGAGAATTATCTGTCTCTTTTGGACGGTCTGCCTTTATCTTCTCGGCTTCATCTTTTGATTTGGTTGCATCTATCTGTGATTCCCGTGCATCAAGGGCCGCTTCCCGGGCTTCCAGGGCAGAGCGTTTAGCTTCTCCGGCGTCATTCTCGGCACTTGACGAGGCCGGACCTGAAGTTCCCCCTCCGGTTGCTGCAGTGAGCGTGAACGGATTTTCCAGTTCATTCATGCGTTCACGGATATCCATAAGAAGTCGTTTGATGGAGGTTTTGATCAGGTCGACTTCCCGTTCGAGGTTCTGGAGTTTTACCTCGGGGTCATCTTCTGACGCGGCAGTGATGATATGGTCTACCTGTGACTGATTTACCGCCACAGCGTTTCTATCTGTTATATCACATTTGTGACTAATAAATATTCTTATTGGAAAATAAAGGGAAATCTGGATTGATGTTAATTTTTAGGAACATTACCCCACAATCCGCAGTAAAAACCAGATCTCCTCAAT
>JBAXDE010000337.1:0-2277 GCA_037141115.1 Methanomicrobiales archaeon
TGCCAGTAAACCCGAAAGGTTGGTTTGCCCTATTTTTTGGAGGGGATACCCGGAATCCTCCGAAAATGATCAGGAGTGCCCCGGCAATGCCGAGGAGTTCTGCACAGATATTGATGATCTCAAAGACCGTTGGCACATCCATAGAGAGACAACGATCCCGATACGACATGAATCTTGGGGTTGGTGCCGTTATGTACCGGCAAATGAGGGAGGGATAAGCTGTCTTCTCCAAGGAATGGTTACAACAATTAATGATAAAAAAGAGGTGCGGGTTACCGGACCCACGTCACCAGCGGGGCTTTCTTGTCATGGGCTTCGGGAACCTCAGCCGGGTACCCAAAGACGATCGTCCCGACCGGGCTGTAACCCTCAGGGATGTGGAATCCCGCCATGAGTTCCTTGTTTTCATATGCAACTTCCGTTGATCCTATCCAGCAGCTGCCAATACCATGGGAGTGAGCGGCAAGCATCATATTCTCCGCACAGAGAGAGCAATCGATCTCCCGGAACCGGCTCCCTTTTTTGCCGATGATCATAATGACGGTCGGGGCATGGTAATAGATCGAGTACCCCTCGCTCTCCAGCAATGCCCGGAAGGTGTCCGACATCCCGTCGTGGGCTTCTTTCATATGCGAGATCATGATGGGCTTGCAGTAATCCGATACCCGGTTTAAGAAAGCCTGGTCCTGCACCACCACAAAACCCCAGGGCTGGAGGGCAAGGGCTGACGGGGCATACGTCCCGGTCTTGATGATCTTCCCCAGGATGACATCGGATATCTGCTGGTTCTGGAACTTCCTGACACTGCGGCGTGTCATAATGGCATCGATAGTTTCCATGAGATACATCTCTCCTTTGTCTCTTACTCGCTGATCATGATTAATATCTTATTCCTTACCCCAGCAGATTCTTCCCCATCCGGTATGCCTGGTCCATGAGTTCTGCCTTCTCCGTTACGGGCGGTTTGACACCGGTGTCGAGGTCGCAGGAGATCATATGATCCTTTACGGTCAGGCCCGACAGCCCCACCGCGTACATGAAGGATCCAATCCCACTCTCGAACAGGTGAGCATCCGGCTGGTTCTGCGTAAAGATGAACGAGACCTTCTTCGTTGCCGGCAGTTTCGGGACCAGGTTCATGCTGACATACGGGAACATGCGGTCGAGCCATGCCTTGGTCTGGGCCGTTACAGTGGAGAAGTAGATGGGCGACGCAATGATCAGCCCGTCCGACTCCTGCATCATCTGGTGGATCTTCTGCATGTCATCCTTGACTGCACACTCCGCTACATCGTTCTTCTTGCACCAGTAACAGGCCTGGCAGCCCTTGATCATCAGGTCATTTAAGAATACGGTTTCTGTTGCAATGCCCTGTTCCTTTAGTCCCCGTTCGACTTCCGCCGCGAGGATGCAGGTGTTCCCGTTCTTCCGGGGGCTCCCGATCAGTATGGTTACTTTTTTCATGGTCCTGAACTCCGATAATTATTCCACCCATCGTACTTTCTGTTTCAGTGCCTGGTCAAGACGCGGCTGGTCTTTGGTTATTCCCTCGGGATACCCCAGCGGCGTGATGGCCACAATCTCCTTATCCGGAGGAATTGCGAGGATGGTGCGCAAGGTCTTCTCATCACGGAGCGGGCCCGTCATCCAGCAGGTGCCAAGCCCGAGGGCGGTTGCGGCAAGAAGCAGATTCTCTATGGCTGCGCTCGCGCTCTCGAGGTTTGCTTTGCGAAGATCCGGGGATGCATCGGTACGGGTAAGAACGACGATCACTACCGGTGCACCGCCGTACGTCCCATCGAACCGGATGAACTCCTCTCGGGTGAGGGAGCCCCGCATCGGCGACAGGTTCCAGTTCTTCGTGTACTCTTCACTGACCCTGCGGTAACTCTCTCCCATCTCCCCAATCTTCTTCCCGGTGACTACCACAAACTCCCACGGCTGGCGGTTCATACCTGAGGGGGCCCAGTTGGCGGCATCGAGAAACGCGTGAATATCCTCCTTTTTTACCGGGGCCGGGCTGTACCGGCGTACGGCCCGCCGCCGGTGTATCGCTTCGAATACGTCCATGATTTTTCCTTTCCTTCGGGTCAACCCGGGTTACTGTGGGTCTGCCTTGTCTCCGGCCTGCACGAGCCGTGCTCCCAGTTCAGATGCCCGTTTACAATCCTGCGGGAAGACGGTTTTACGCCGCTCTTTGCGCTCCTCGGGATCGAAATAGTTGAAGCCCAAGTTTGCCACTAAACGGATAAAAGTGTTCTTGGTCTAATTGATTTA
>JBAXDE010000338.1:0-2271 GCA_037141115.1 Methanomicrobiales archaeon
TTGCCAGTAAACCCGAAAGGTTGGTTTGCCCTATTTTTTGGAGGGGATACGCAAAATTCTCGAAAAACCTTCCTAAGTTATTCTGATACTTTCGCTATCATAGCTTGCCGCTAAACGCTTCCCCTCGCTCACTTCGCCAGCCCGCCACCACCACGTCCGGTACCGACCGCACGCCACATAGGAGCGGAATGGGACGAACAACCGGGCTGTGAGTTAAAAGGGGGGGTACCCCACCGGCCTCAATTCAATACCCTATAATGTTAGAAAGCTAACATCACAGTCAAGAAATTCATACCGGCAGGTATTCCCTCAAACATGGCAAAACAAACAAAACTCGTTCCCGCAGCCCGGCCATTTCTCAAATGGGCCGGTGGCAAAACCCAACTACTCAACGAGTTCAGCAAACGTTTGCCGATAGAATTTGAGAAAGGAGAAATTACTACCTATGTCGAACCGTTCATTGGTGGCGGAGCATTCTTCTTCTATCTCAATCAAAGATTTTCTTTTGAGCATTGTTACATCTGCGACGCAAACGTAGAACTTGTTCTCGCCTACCGCGTGATTGAAAAATCGGTGAAGAAATTAATCACCGAACTCGGGAACCTGGAATCAGACTATCTCTCGAAAAATGAGAAGAAGAGAGAATTATTTTTCTATGAAGTCCGGGAATTATTGAATGAGAACCTGCCAGGATTTGACTTCGAGAAATACAGTCCCGCATGGGTAGAGCGGACAGCCCAGCTTATCTTTCTCAACCGGACCTGTTTCAACGGCCTGTTCCGGGTGAACAGCAAAGGGGAATTCAATGTACCGTTCGGGAGATACAAAAACCCCGATATCCTGAACGAAGATAACTTAAAAGATGTTTCCACATTGTTAAAAACCACACAGATTATTCTGGGCGATTTCACCGATTGCCGGAAATTTGTGGATGACCAGACGTTTGTGTATTTCGATCCTCCGTACCGTCCTCTCAACCAGACTTCCTCATTTACTTCCTACTCAAAGAACGGTTTTTCCGATACCGATCAGGTACGGCTGGTTGAGTTTTTCAAAGAACTCGATCAGAAAGGTGCAAAGATCATGCTCAGTAATTCCGATCCCAAGAATGAGAATCCCGATGACACATTCTTTGACGATCTTTTTGCCGATTATACCATCGAGCGTGTTCCCGCGAAGCGTATGATCAACTGCAACCCCTCGCGTCGCGGAAATATCAACGAACTGATCATTACGAATTATCCCGTAAAAAAGACATGACCTGAGTTTTTTTCTATGACGCAGAATGACGAAGCCTGGGGAAAAATATTCGACAGCCCTCCCCTCCTTCCGGAAATTGAGCGCCAGGGTTTTGTCTATGTCACGGCAGATGCGATCAAAGCGGCGGGAAGCCGGGAACAACGGCTCCTTGATAAACTTGATACCAAGGATTCCCGCCCGAATATTTTCAAACAGAACAAACTCTCCATTCTTCCCGTAGAGAATGGAAAATATATCATCTTCCGGGATGAATCCGCAAAAACATATTTTCCCCTGGGAAAAATTCTTGCCGAAGTTCCTGCTGAGGAATACCTGCCGAAGAAGGATTATTCAGAATACCAGAGCCTTGATGTGAGGAATCTCTCTTCCGAATCACAGGCCATCGATTTTGCCCATCTTGTATCCCTGCTCAGGACGTTTACGAACGAGAAGGAACTAAAACCTGACCATTCGCGGACGACAACGATCCGAAAAATTCCAGCTGGCGATTCCCGGCAGCGGTCACCGGGTCGAGGTCAAGGGTGTACAGATAGAAGTCGATGCGGGATTAAGAGAGCCCCGAGAGAATCTATCTCTTCGAAGCCAAACTGGGCCGTGTTGAGGATTTCAATATCCGCCAGTTGTATTATCCCTTCAAAGACTGGTCATGCAGATCCTCAAAAGAGGTCATTCCCCTTTTCTTTGTCTATACGAACGGGCTTTTCTCTATCCTGCAGTTTGCATTCGGGGAGGAATACGGAGAACTGCGCTGTGTCAGGAGCAAATGTTTCACGGTGAACGAGCCGGTAAAACAACCGGTGAACCTGAAACAACTCCTGGCAGAATCCCGGATTGAACCGGAGCCGGCTGTTCCCTACCCGCAGGCAAATGATCTCGATAAGGTCATTGATATTGTCACCAACTTTCATTCTGCCGGGCTTTCTAATTCACATGCCATCGCACAATTTTTCGAATTCGATGGTAGTGTAAAGATTCAACTGTAAATTCGACAACCCTGACTCTAATCGATCA
>JBAXDE010000339.1:0-2268 GCA_037141115.1 Methanomicrobiales archaeon
AAACAAGGGAACTGACAAAGTCGCCCGTGCATTTGGACCTTTAATGGTGGTCTGGTTCATTGCGCTGACTCTGTCCGGTACATTCTCGATTGTAGATCACCCTTTTGTTCTCAAAGCACTCAGCCCGTGGTACGCCGCCAGATTCCTCTTTGATAACGGTCTGGCCGGTTTTTTTGTTCTGTCAGAGGTTATCCTCTGCGCTACCGGTGGCGAGGCTCTATACCCGATATGGGGCACCTCGGGCGGAAACCGATTGTCCGGGCCTGGTACTTCGTCTTTGCGGCACTGGTGATAAACTATCTTGGTCAAGGTGCCTACATTATCACCCATCCGGATGCCAAGAACATCCTCTTCGGAATGGTGCGCAACGAAACTGCCGCCCTTTACATTCCATTCCTGATTCTGACTATCATCGCAACGGTCATCGCATCACAAGCTCTGATCAGCGGAGTTTTTTCCATCGTCTACCAGGGAATCACCACCCGCATCATGCCGCTGTTGCGCATCGAATATACTTCACCGCAGCTCCGGTCCCAGATCTATATCGATATTGTGAACTGGGCATTGCTCTTTGCCGTCCTCTTTGTTATTGCGATCTTCAAGACTTCCAACAGCCTTACCCTGGCATACGGACTTGCGGTCTGCGGCACGATGGCCATCACGGCGATCCTTATTGCATGGATCCTTATCCTTCGGGGTGAGATTGTAAAGTCGTTGATCGCAGTGACGATCCTGTGCATTACGGTTGTATTCCTGTTGGCCAATCTTCACAAGATCCCAGCGGGCGGTTTCTGGTCCCTTGCAATCGCGTTCGTCCCGTTCTGTATCATTATGATCTATGTCAACGGCCAGAAGAAACTCGCCGCTGCATTAACCCCGGTTCCCCTGGATGATTTCTTAGTAAAATTCAATGAAGTTTACCCGTCATTGAACCGGATATCGGGAACCGCATTGTTCTTTGCCCGGGATTTCCGGAAACTGCCCCAGTATGTCTCCCGGATTATGTTTACCAACAATATCATGTATGACGATAATATCATCATCTCGATCATACGGACAGAGCAGCCATTCGGGGTCACATGGGGAGTTACCCGTGAGATCACAAAGGGCTTTTCGATCTTTGAAATTTACCTGGGGTATATGGAGATTGTCGATATCGGCAATATCTTGAAAGAGGCCGAGATTGATGAGAAGACGATCTTCTATGGCATGGAAGATATCATCACCACGCACGTGGTCTGGCGTATCTTTGCCGCAATCAAACGGTTATCACCCTCTGTTGTGCAGTTCTATAAACTGCCCTCGGATAAGATCCACGGTGTGGTGACGCGGGTGGATATGTGAACGGATTTTAGATCATCGTATCATAAAACCGCACAATCTCTTTATCGAATTCACGCCAATACATGGAAGAGAACGCGAGGGTTGCCGAGCCAGGTCAAAGGCGCTGGATTTAGGGTCCAGTCTTGCAGGAGTTCAAGGGTTCGAATCCCTTCCCTCGCATTTTTTTAAAATGTTGAAAATATTGATCATAAGTCCAGTCAAATAAGAATTAATAGCCTGGTAAAAAATTTTCAAAGGGATTTTTGCGAAATCTTTACCGTAATGCGGATATTGTTAAGGATTTTTATCAGGGAAATCCAGTTTTTCTCCCATTTTTTGCAAATCATATTCCTTTCAGAGGGGATTTATCATGATTTTATCCTGATAGGCAGGATTATATTATCATCCGGGAATTAATTATTGAGAAGAATTCGATATGATTACCGCTGTAACGGTCAATAAAGTGCTCGAAGAGATCGTTCAGCTCGATATTGATGACCGTAACTATATCCATTAAATCTTATCCTGCAGGCTTGTCGAAGCCGAACGTTTACGGATCGCGAAACGAGCACGAGAAGCGGAAGAAAATTATTCCCATGGTCAAGTACGAGCCGGTTCTGTTAACGATCTTTTGAGCGAATTGAATGATTAGCCTGGTATGGGATGATAAATTCCGCCAGATATTTAAAAAAATGGAGTGTTCAACATCCCGTTCTTGTCCCTCTATTCAGGGAAAGACTTGATCTTTTTGGTTCCGGCGCACGGGGAGAAATGGGACCTGACAGCGATATCGATATCCTTGTTATAAATAATGGGGAGTTTGATGGCGGTGCACTCACCGAAGAGATATATATGCAGATGATCGGAATAGGTCATGCTGTTGATATCGTCGTTGTTTCTGCCACCGATGCAAAGCGGTACCGGGATTCGCCCTATTTTATAATC
>JBAXDE010000340.1:0-2254 GCA_037141115.1 Methanomicrobiales archaeon
GCCAGAAAACAACTTAATAATTGCACGTTCAGACAGACACAGATTGCTGAAAGACTGTTACTTTCTCTTGAGCGTTTTGATTTATGCCTTGACCAATGGGATAAGGTGAATTCGTTTCGAGAAAACCAGGCAATCTAATAAAACACAAAGGATGAACGACATGTCGGCCCCACCAGAGATTATTCAGATCGTTGAACGTTTTGATGCCGAATTCAACGAATGCAAACAAGAAAAATATGGTGAAACACAGGTTCGGGTGGACTTTATCAACCCGTTTTTTGAAGCTCTTGGCTGGGACATGTCCAACAAAACCAGACGTGAGATCACGCATGAATATTCACTGGATGATCAATTGACCAAAATTCGTCCGGATTACTGCTTCAATGCCGGAGGAGAAGGTAAAACCTTTTTCCTGGAAGCCAAAAAGCCATCCGTTAATCTGGAAAAGGGCCATAACCCGGCGCTTCAGATAAGACGATATTCCTGGACAGCAAACCATTCAATAGGCGCTTTGACCGATTTTGAGGAACTTTCCGTTTACTATGGCAGAGGAATCGAACCCAAAAGCACTGATGGCCCGGATGTGGCACGGCTGTTTTACTGCAATTTCAGAGAGTATGCCGATAAATGGGATGAAATTTATGCAATGTTTTCCAGACAGGCTGTACTTGATGGGTCGCTGGAGCGCCATGCCGCCGCAATGAAAACCAAACGGGGCAGTCAGGAAGTCGATGCAGTTTTCCTGAACGACATCGAAGCCTGGTGCCTTCTTCTGGCAGGCCATATCGCATCGAATAATCCGGAATTGACACAGCGCGAACTGAATGCGTTGGTTCAACAGACGATTGACAGAATCATCTTTCTTAGAATCTGTGAAGACAGAGATATTGAACCATACGGCACACTTGAAAAACTGCTATCCGGTGAATCGGTTTATCAACAACTTGTACGACTGTTTAAGTCTGCGGACTCAAAATACAATTCCGGCCTGTTTTACTTCAAGAATGATACCAAACGGAGGGGGGCTGCGGATACTCTGGCGCTTGACTTGAAAATCCAAGATGAGCCGCTTAAGCAAATCATCCAAAGGATGTATTTCCCCACGGGCCTTATGCTTTTTCCGTCATGCCAGCCGACATACTGGGCCAGGTATATGAGCGATTTCTGGGAAAAGCCATCCAGGTTCAGCCGGATAGATCTGTTGTGGTTGAGGAAAAGCCGGAAGTCCGTAAAGCAGGCGGTGTTTATTACACGCCGACCTACATTGTGGATTACATCGTTCGGAGTACGGTTGGCAAATTAGTTGATGGTAAAGCGCCGGATGACATCTCATCCATGCGCGTACTGGACCCTGCCTGCGGGTCCGGTTCGTTTTTGATCAGGGCGTATCAATACCTTCTGGACTGGCATCTGGACTGGTATTTGAACAACGATCCCCCAAAACACATAAAGTGCAAGCCTCCCAAGCTGTATCAGGATTCAAATGATCGCTGGCATTTGGCCATCCACGAACGTAAACGAATTCTACTAAACAACATTTATGGTGTGGATATCGACTCCCAGGCTGTTGAAGTCTCCAAACTGTCCCTGCTGTTAAAGGTTCTGGAAGGGGAAAACAGCCAGAGCATGACCCGTCAACTTTCACTGTTCAAGGAACGGGCGCTCCCGGATCTGGGCGATAACATCAAATGCGGGAATTCGTTGATCGGCAGGGATTTTTATTCCGGCCAGCAGTCACTGCTTACCTTTGATGAGAAGATGAAGGTTAACGCCTTTGACTGGGAAATTGAATTAGCAGACATTATGAAGGCTGGCGGGTTTGATGCGGTGATTGGTAATCCACCGTATGTGCGGCAGGAGACATTGGGTGCAACATTCAAGGAATACGCCAAAGCAAAATTTGCGGCATTTGCAAGTACCGCCGACCTGTATGTTTATTTTATCGAAAAAGCGCATCAATTGATGAAAATTGGCGGGCTATTCGGTTTCGTTTGCTCCAATAAATTCATGCGGGCGAATTATGGTGGTTCTGTCAGAGCATTTTTAACTCAAAATTCCTCCATTTGCCAATTGGTTGATTTCGGAGAATTGCCAGTATTCCAATCTGCTGCCACATTCCCCGTGGTCATTCTTACCGTAAATCAAAAACCTGAAAAACAGAAATTTATCTTTGGGTCAAACGCCTTAATATTATTAACCGATTATGTGGAGGAATATCATGGAATGGTTCAATAATCTGGGTTTTCTTAAAATA
>JBAXDE010000341.1:0-2245 GCA_037141115.1 Methanomicrobiales archaeon
TTTGCCAGTAAACCCGAAAGGTTGGTTTGCCCTATTTTTTGGAGGGGATACATTATTTCGTTGTATATCCGGTCTTCTCATCGAGTTTTTTCTCAAGATCCCAGAGCAGGAACAGGTCAATGTCTGCATAGGTGTTCTTCCCTACCTCAAACGGGTTGTCCATATCCTTGATGAGCAGCAGGAGGGCAGTCATCAGCATACACAGGACGGTAAAGATGACCAGCCCCTCATAATAGGGATCGAGTTTGACAAAAAATAATAAGAGGATCACGCCGGCAGCCGCGAGTTCGGAAATGGCATAGGCAGCAGGTATGAATGAAGTCTCGGCAATGGTCTTGATCCGGTGTGAAACACGATCAATGGTGGTCATTTCGGTTTTTAGTTTTATGACAAAGTTCGGGGGGACATTCAGTTCGACAAGCTTTGAAATATCTTCATTGAGCGCATCGATGGCATTATCCATCTCCCAAAGGTTCCATGCATTGTTTCGGAAATTCGTATTGATACATCGCAGGAGAACAGCCGTTTTCTTCTGCATACCCTGCACAAGCGCCGGGTCCGGAACCCGGATGAGTGCCAGGTCGCTGTAGAACGTCTTTAAGGATGTCGCGATCTCACCGGGGATCTTCTCGCTCTCCTTGTAATCAACCAGGGTACCGGAGTATATGATGGCAATCGTAAAGATAGCCCCGCTGATAAATGCGGAGAACAGGTTGGTTACCGGGAGAATGTCAAACTGGAGATAATCAAAGATCAGCCGGACGACCAGCAACGGGATGGTAATCCCAAACGCCTTTACAATGATTCCATATTTTGCCATGAACATTTCCCCGCCTCATCTTCATGTTTTCTTAAATGTTGGATCTATACGGGGATTTTCTTCTTGTTTGCGGATCATGTTTTTTCCATCCTATGGGGGAATAATCCTGAATTCTTTTATCGCGTTGTTTTGCCGGGTGAGGACAAAACCCAGAGTTTGAAGAGTTCAAACCAGAGGATGCTGAGTATTCCCGCCACAGCACACAAGGCAAGATCCGCAAACGACAGGGCACCAAACCGGAACAGTTCCTGGAGAAACGGGACGTACAGGACGAGCGCGAGGGAGATCACGGTTCCCGCAAAAACGTACACCAGAGCCGTATTTGGTGAAAGCAGGTTGGTAACGATAGTCTCAGACCAGGACCGGTTTGTCAGGATCAGGCCAAGATTGGCAATGACGATTGTTGCAAAGGTCATAGCCCGCACTTCGTTCTCTGCTATACCCCGTGAGATTGCGTTGACATAGATAATCAGGACAATCGCGAGAACCACGAATCCCTGGAGAATACTGAGGGAAAGGGTGCGGCGGGTAAATAGCCCTTCCTCTTTTCCCCGGGGTGGACGGTTCATCACGTTCTTCTCTTCCCGCTCTGCCTCAAACACCGTTGAACATGCGGGATCGATGATGAGCTGGAGGAACGCGATATGCACCGGCATGAGGATGAGCGGCAAGCTGAAGAGGACGGGGATCAGGGACATGCCGGCAATCGGGACATGGACCGAGAAGATAAACGCGATCGCCTTTTTTAAGTTGTCAAAGATTCTCCTGCCCAGTTTTACGACAGAAACGATGGAGATGAAATCATCGTCGAGCAGCACGAGCGAGGATGCTTCCCTTGCTACATCCGTCCCCCTCCCGCCCATGGCAATACCGATATCAGCAGATTTCAGGGCCGGGGCATCGTTCACGCCGTCACCGGTCATAGCGACAACTTCACCGTTGGCTTTGAGGGCATTAACTATCCGGAGTTTCTGCTCCGGCACCACCCGGGCAAAGATGCTGACGGATCCGATCCGTTGCCGGAGCACGTCCTCGCTCATACTGTCGAGTTCAGTACCGGTGATGCAGGTGTCGGTATGGGTAAGACCAATCTGCCGAGCAATATTCTGGGCGGTCAGCGGGTAATCCCCGGTGATCATGATCACCCGGATCCCTGCTGTGTAACATTCGGCAATAGCTTCTGCTACCTGTGGCCGGACCGGGTCGGCAAATCCGGTGAGGCCAAGGAAGGTAAAGGTAAAGTCATGTTGCCCGGACGGCAGTTCATGTTTTGAGAACGAGGCTTTGGCAACGCCCAGGACCCGGAGTCCTTCTGCTGCCATCCGGTCAATCTGGATATCGAGTGCCTGTTTCTGCACCGCATCGAAATGACAGAGTATCCTCTCGAAAAAGTGGGGGAAGGTATAAATCCGGTCACAAATATAT
>JBAXDE010000342.1:0-2242 GCA_037141115.1 Methanomicrobiales archaeon
AATTGGATTGGCGTTTTCGCGTTTAGTGGATCAAAAACGAATTGGCGAAAACAGGCTCCCAATGGCCCTGGAATCGAGGCATTTTTCGCCACGTGTTTTAGTCCATCCGGACCCCCGAAACCCTGCTGGAACGTGAATACGAGGATCTTTTTTTTCAACGCTATTATTATAAAAAAATGGATTATGGTCCGGAAAAACACAAGAAATCACGTCTGTATCCGACGTAAGTCTTCTTTGTTCCGAGCCGCAAAACGGGCATTCTTTTCACTTTCCACCTACTTCAGCCCATCTGACAAGAGATCTGCCATCCAAAAGCGTCTGTTAGCGTACTTTTTGGAGCCCGAAATATGCGGAATTACGCCGAACGGGGCTCATCCTGAAGTTTTTAGAAATGCGTGTGCCGGAATTGGGTGGATTTGTGCCGGAATTGGTACCCGGACCCCTTCACTGAAAGAGTGTCTCCGACGGAGAAGTGGGTTTAGGGGAGTGCAGGTCTCCCATGACCCGGGACCGGAATAATCGACATGGAAAAAGGGGCATTTTGGGTCAATTATGGCTCTGATTCCCGCACCTCAAATTGAGGTCACACGGACCGGTACAGGATTCCCATGAACCCTTGGACTGGTGGGGTGAACGAGTTCATGCCGGCCCGGATGCCCGGGTCCCGGTCTTTCCCGCATCGCAGGATCTTTGAGCGGGTCCCGGTGTGCAGATATTTTTGGGGAACGATCTGCTCAGCCCACGTAAAACAAATGCATAGAGATATCGCATTACCGTGCGAAATTTAACGCGGAACTAACATTAAGGATCGTGCTCCATGGCTATCAAAAAATCCGAACTCTATAGCGCTCTCTGGAAAAGCTGCGACGAATTACGCGGCGGCATGGACGCTTCCCAATACAAAGATTACATCCTCGTTTTACTTTTCGTAAAATACGTGTCGGATAAGTACGCCGGTCAGCCGAATGCGGTCATTGATGTTCCTGCCGGGGGCAGCTTCACCGATATGGTTGCCCTTAAAGGTGACAAGGACATTGGCGATAACATAAACAAGATCATCGGCAGACTCGCGGATGCCAATACCCCCCTTAAGGGTGTAATCGAATCTACCGATTTCAATAACGCGGATAAACTGGGCAGCGGCAAGGAGATGGTTGACCGGCTCTCCAAACTCATCGCCATTTTCCAGGATCCCGGTCTTGACTTCAGCCGCAACCGGGCCGAAGACGATGATCTCATGGGAGACGCCTATGAGTACCTGATGCGCCACTTTGCCACAGAATCCGGGAAGAGCAAAGGACAATTTTATACACCTGCGGAGGTCTCGCGGGTCATTGCAAAAGTGATCGGCGTTGCTCATGCCACCCGGCCGGATCAGACCATCTATGATCCGACCTGCGGTTCGGGTTCGTTGCTGCTCAAGGCATATCATGAAGCACCGGTGGATGTCTCCCTTTATGGCCAGGAAAAAGATGGCGCCACAACAGCGCTTGCAAAGATGAATATGATCCTGCATAACTGCCCGACCGCAGAGATTGCCCCGGGTGGTCATAGTACTCTTGTGGATCCATTCTTCAAAGCCCAGGATAAAAGTCTCAAGACCTTTGACTTTGTGGTTGCCAATCCGCCCTTCTCCGATAAGGCATGGAAGACCGGCTTTAACCCGGCACAGGATGAGTACAAGCGCTTTGAGGATGGCGTGCCTCCGGCAAAGAACGGGGATTATGCATTTTTGTTACACCTCATCCGCTCCATGAAAAGCACCGGTAAAGGAGCGATCATCCTGCCGCACGGGGTTCTTTTCAGGGGAAACTCTGAAGCAGATATCCGCAGGAACTTGATCAAAAAAGGCATTATCAAGGGCATCATCGGACTGCCGGCAAATCTCTTTTACGGTACCGGCATTCCCGCCTGCATCATCGTTCTGGATAAAGAACACGCAGCCGCTCGTAAGGGCATCTTCATGATCGATGCGAGCAAGTGGTTCATGAAAGATGGCAACAAGAACCGCCTGCGCTACCAGGACATACACAAGATTGTCGATACGTTCAACAAACAGCTTGAAATCGACAAGTATTCCCGGATGGTGCCCCTGTCAGAGATTGCTGATCCAAAGAATGACTACAACCTCAACATCCCGCGATACATTGACAGCACCGAGCCCGAAGACCTGCAGGACATCGAAGGGCAGTATCCCCTCCAAAAAATAGGGCAAACCAACCTTTCGGGTTTACTGGCAAAT
>JBAXDE010000343.1:0-2240 GCA_037141115.1 Methanomicrobiales archaeon
CCAAATTTATCGTGGGTAAATCTGGAGAATGTTTGTATGAGTTATGCAACTTTGTACTCTCGTTCCGCATTCTTTTTAAAGTGGGATGATATTATTAAATAGATAGACTATTCGAGAGGTTGGGTGACACCACCCACAGACAGAACCGCTCGATAGTGTCGGGCAGTGCCTCTTTCTGACGGTACGGATCCAAAATCTGGAATGCAGGGGAACTCACAACTCTCTATCCGTGGGGGTTTTGAGCAGAGGTGCTCGAAAATGCATACTTGTCTCCGACGGCATAAAATCTGCCGCCGTTTCCATGACTGAAAGGTTATGGCTCTATTGAAGCAGCGGGGAAGGAAAGACAGTTGTATTCAGCAACTCATGTTTCCATGACTGAAAGGTTATGGCTCTATTGAAGCGCGAGGGAATACACATACGTTTCAGTGCCCAGCCGCTGGTTTCCATGACTGAAAGGTCACGGCTCCATTGAAGAGCTCGGATTGACGATTTGCCGTATGAGTGCCTGCCAAATTTCCATGACTGCAATGTTGTGGCTCCATAGAAGCAGGAAAAAAATCGGTTTTACCTTCAAGTGGCATGATGTTTCCATGACTGAAAGGTTGTGGCTCCATTGAAGTGTGACAATTAGGCACTCATTGACAATGCGCGCAAAGAGCAATGAATATCAGGTGAGGATATAATCAGAATGATATGAAAAAAAGCATAGTCTTCTCTCTCGTTTTTGTTTGTATTGCGGTGATATTGACTGCGGGCTGCACAAGCGCCGGTATTCAGGTTGCACCAGACCCGATTGTGGGGCATTGGGGCGGTATGGCGGATATCAACTATATGTCATTTGATGCTTACTCGAACGGGACTGGAACACTATTGATAAGTAATTTAATGGTTGGTAGTATGTCCACCCCGGTAAAATGGGGGAAAAATCCAAACGGTACTTATACAATGTTCACAGAAACCCCCGCCATTCTCACAATTTCGGATGATAAACTGATTATAGGTGATGGGGAAAAGAACCCCCCCCTATTGCGGGGTTTCACATATACGCCCCCGGGGAAATGATTATGCTTTCAGGATATAACAGGGGGATATGCAGAAAAACATAGGAATAATTTTTCTTTTTCTTTGTATTGCAGTTGTTTTATCAGCGGGATGTGCGACTTCTGGAAGCATTACGAAACACGCGGCGACCCGTTTATAATCCACAGTGATGCAAGCGTAACGGGGAAGTTCGAAGAAGAGACATTCCAGATTAAGATAACAACTACCGGGGGTCAATTAATAGACATACCCGTGATTGAAACTGCACCCTATAACGGCGACACAACGATTCATTTAAACTCAGGAAACTATGTAATCACCATTACAGGTGTAGACACAAAATACGCCTTCACTATGACGGGGATGTAAACATATAATTCCCTTGTTCACGAGATCGAGTGCCTTGTCGAATTGACCGGATTCCGCGAGTTCAACTACCCTGTTGGACAACTCCCGGGCATCAGGCATGATAAGGTAGTGTCGCGGTCGGACCCGATGAACATTCTGATGATAAAATCAGAGGGAAAAAATTATGGACCCTTCCCCTCCCGCTCCTTCTTGAGATCCTGCAGGAATGCTATGAGTTCGTCTGGATTTTCAAAGACATCCCGTTTCATCCGTTCCATCTTGGTTAGACTATCACCGGTCAAGGAGCGCCCGCACTTATAACAGAATTGAGCCCCCGGCACGTTAATTACAGATCAGTCCTGGCATTGTACCGGCTTCATGCTCGGACTGCTCTACGCGATTTGAATGATCTTTGTATAAAGGGGATTTTCTCGAAACAGGATAAGAAGGGCAGGGCTACTGAGTATGTTCTGGTGAAAAAGAATCCCGACAATCCCGACAATCCCGACATTAGACCGACATTAGACCGACATAATCCCGACAATCCCGACATTTCCATTCAATTGTCATATTCCCTTTTTTAAAAATTCCTTTCAAAGAATCGGCTGCACGCCTCCCATCTCATTCCAGATGTCAGCGCCCGCTTTCTTCCGGGAAATCTCCTGCGCATTTTTATCGTGAAAATTGGTTTGCGGTTGCATGACGTAAGGAAGGCCAAGCGATTTCTGGAGGGGGGGTCAGCCAAAAACCACCCTCTCACATATCTTTATTGAAGCACCCTGCATATGGTAGATATAACCTAACTTTGCCAGTTTGATCCCAATAGATGCAGAAGGTGCAACCTCTCG
>JBAXDE010000344.1:0-2228 GCA_037141115.1 Methanomicrobiales archaeon
GGTTGTTGTACCATCCTTTTCATTCATTGCCACCGCCTCGGCTGTCCTGATGTGCGGGGCAAAACCGATCTTCTGTGATGTCAATGAGCAGACTTTCACGATAAACCCCGATCAGCTCGAAGAGCGGGTAACCCCGCGGACCCGGGCCGTTATTGGTGTGCACCTCTATGGGCAGCCGTTTGACATACCGGGTGTGCAGAAAGTGTGCGAGCTGCACAACCTCAAACTGATTGAGGATGCGGCACAGGCGCATGGTGCAATGTTCAATGGCAGTAAAGTCGGCAGTTTCGGGCACTTCGGCTGCTTCTCCTTCTATGCCACGAAAAATATGATCACCGGGGAAGGCGGGATGGTCACAACGGGTGAGAAGGCGTACGCTGAACGCCTGCGCCTGATCATCAATCATGGCCAGAGTGAGAAGTATGTTCATACCCGGCTCGGCTACAACTACCGCATGACGGATATGGCAGCGGCTCTTGGGATAGTCCAGTTAAAGAAACTGGATAAGTTCAATATGCGGCGCAGGAAGAATGCGGATTTCTACAATGCGAACCTGTCCGTAAAAGGTCTCATCACCCCGTATGTCGCGCCCGGTATGCATCACGTGTACCACCAGTACGTTATCCGTCTCACCGATGAGTTCCCGATGAAGCGCGATTCTTTCATGGATTACTTAAAGTCCAAAGGGATTGGATCAGCCGTGCATTACCCCATCCCCATCCACCGGCAACCGTTGTTCGGGCTGACGAATTACCCTGACCCCTGTCCGGTCTCAACCCAGTTATCATCCACCGTGCTGAGCCTGCCGGTTCACCCGCTGCTCGACCAGAAAGAGCTTGCCTATATCTGCGACACTATCAACAAGGTGAAGTGAAGAAGGCGGGGGAATCCCTCCCGTCCTTTCGAGATCCTTTTTTCATCCCACCTTTGCCGGGGTGATCCATGTATCTGGTTCGCTGCTCCATCACCCGATCACGAGTAAGTACTTTCCTGAGTGATCTGGCAATTCCTTTTCCCGATCTCCCATTGATCACCTTAAATTCCCAAAAAGAACATTGGCATATATGGACGCCGCTCTCTGCGATCGTTTCACAGCCTTATGGCAGAACTATTTTCCCGGCACAGAACTGCCGATCACGTTTGAATTCAGAAATGGATCCGGCCCTGTCAAAAAAGTCCCCCCTCCGGATGGCTGGCGCTGTATCATCTGCCAGATCGGGCGGGTCCGGAACGGAACCCCGCTTGCGCTGGATGCCCGATCTATCACCTGCAAGGGGGACTCATCTACTCCGGGTATTCCCCAGAGCGGCCTGCGGACTTCCGGTACTTCCTTTCGCACGGGAAACCGGGTGGTGTGGAAGGTGAGCGGTACAAACAGACTCCGGAGATTGTCGATGCCTGGCAGAAGAATATCGGCCCCCTTCCTTCAGAGGGTAAGGATATCGTCTTCACCCGATGGGATCAGCTGACTGAACAGGACAATCCTGAAGTGGTGTGCTTCTTTGCCCGCCCCGAAGTCATGAGCGGGCTTTTCACGCTCGCAAACTTCGACCAGAGCGATCCCAACGGGGTTATCTGCCCTATGGGTGCCGGGTGCAGTTCCCTCATCTATTACCCGTGGATGGAACAGCAGAAGGAGGATCCAAAAGTTGTGCTGGGCATGTTCGATCCTTCAGCACGCCCGTGTGTACCTCTCGATATTATGACGATGGCGTTTCCGATGAAGAAATTTGCCCGGGTGATCGGACATATGGAGGAGAGTTTCCTGATCACAAAGAGCTGGGAGACGGTAATAAAGAAGATTGAGCGGAGCGCGGCGCTCTATTCAAAGGATTGACCGGTTTTATTGCCGGTAACTTCATGTCTTCCTTTTTTGGCTTGCCGGTTTTGAACCGGGAAAGCATGTGATATCCCGTCCAAAGGTGATGAACGCCGCCACCTCCAACCGGGCGCCCCCGCAGCAGATCAATTGCCTAATTACCGGTAATCCGCCCCTCCATGCCTCGAAGAGGTTCTGATGCGGGGATTCTCGTTAATATTTCAGCACATCAACATTTTTCGATTCGATTACAAACCAAATTTGGATCACGTGCCGGCAATTTCATAACTCAAAATCGAGATTCGATTTGCAAATAAAAATCAGGATCCAATTCAAAAAATAAAATCGCAACTCGAGAGGCTGTTGCCTAACTAACAAAAAGAGTAATTCGAGTTAATGAAATATGCCG
>JBAXDE010000345.1:0-2220 GCA_037141115.1 Methanomicrobiales archaeon
TGCGAGAGGTTGCACCTTCTGCATCTATTGGGATCAAACTGGCAAAGTTAGGTAAAAACAAAAAGGGTGTATGGAGAGGAGATCAGAGTTTTCGCAATTTATTATCCACTTTTTCAAAAAAATTCCGCCCGATATCAATAAACTTTGCCGGATACTCAGCCGGTTTTACTTCGATAGTCATTGAAGTTCCCAGCTCAATGGTCTGCTGGCCGTCGATAACCAGGTTTGCCGGTTTGTCACTTTCAAGTCTCACTTCAAGGCGCCGGTTGCTGCTGATGATGTGCGGGCGCGACGAGAGGAGATAGGGGGCAAGCGGGACAAGGATGAAACCCTGGATACGGGGATCGACAATGGGGCCACCGGCACTCATGGCATAGGCAGTGGACCCGGTCGGGGTACTGATAAGGAGCCCGTCAGCACGGAACTGCTCGGTAGTGATTCCATCAACAATGATAGAAAAACGTAACATCTTTGCCGGGCGCGTTGTTACGATCAGCGCCTCGTTGAGAGCGGTTCCGAGGCGGATACCCTCTTTTAAGAGGGTGATGCGCATCCGCTCTTCAACAGCAAAACCCCGGGAAAGAGTCTTGACATATTCTATTGCTTCAGAGGGATCGAGATCTGCCAAAAATCCCACCTCCCCCCGGTTGATACCAATCACCGGCACCGGATGCTGCATCTGCTGGATCGTCCGGAGGATCGTGCCATCCCCGCCAACCACCACGACAGCATCGGCGCGGGTATCTGCCAGAGGTAACCCCGGTTCACCCAGTATTGCAGCTGTATCGTCATCAAAATATACCTCAACGCCATCGAGTTCCAGAACAGCCTTGACCTTCCGGGAATAAGCAATTGCCTCGGGATTGTCGATCCGTGAAACAAGTAAAAGACGCATCTTAAAAGATCACCGCAGATATTCGATCACTTTGTGGTGCACGGCCCCATTGGTGGCAACAATGCACCGGCCCGATGTAACTTCATCGGGAAATTGAATTGGATTACCGTTGAGATCCGTAACCTTGCCCCCGGCTTCATTACAGATTAACATACCGGCCGCAGCATCAGTAACCCGGAGAGTGTCACGCATATCGATAAAACCATCGATTCTCCCGCAGCCAACATAGCAGAGTTCAAGTGCAGATGCCCCGAGCAAACGCCAGCGCCGGATCTTCTGTCCCAGTTGCATCACGCGCGTCGGGTCGAATTTTCGTCCGTAAATGCTCATCGCACATTCATCGAGATTCGAGACTTCCGATACCTGTATCGGTTTATCATTGCACCGGGCAAATTTACCCCGGATGGCAGTAAAGGTTTCCCTGCTTGCGAGATCCCGGACAAATGCCTGCTGGATAATTCCGTTCTCTGCATATGCGATAGAGAGGGCATAGAACGGGATTCCGGCTACGGCATTGAAGGTCCCGTCAACAGGATCCAGAAAGATGGCCCCCTTCTCCCCATTAAATTCGACTTTTCCCGCTTCCTCACTGATGAGAAGCCTGCATAGGGGATTCTCTTTTAAAAAGTGCAGAATACAGTCTTCTGCAACCTGATCGATTAACTTTGTTGGGGTAAGATCCGCACCCATCCGGACCATTACTCCCCCTTTGGGAGTCCCTACAAGATCAGAGATACTTTCTTCTACCTCCGCTGCCATCTGGTTGCATGCTGACAGGAACTCCATGACCACATTTCCCGTTTTTCTACGCTGTATTTATGTAATGCTATGGTGATAAATTACTACCGCGATTATTAATTCAAAAAAAAGAGATGTGAATGCGATGAAAGAACAGACAGAATTTGGAAAGATCAAGGAAGGACGTTATATTGTTATTGAAGATGAACCCTGCAGGGTGCTGAGTATCGCCACCTCCAAACCCGGTAAACACGGCGCAGCTAAAGCCCGTATTGATGCAATGGGTCTTTTTGACGGCGTCAAACGCTCTGTCGTCTCGCCAGTATCAGCAAAAACCTATGTACCGGTTGTGGAGCGGAAGAGCGGTCAGGTTCTTTCCATTACCGGAACCACGGCCCAGCTTATGGATATGAAAGACTTTACCAACTTTGAAATTCCAATTCCGGATGACAAGAAAGGGACCATCGAAGTCGGGAAAGAGTATATCTATATGGAATCAATGGGCAAGAGAAAATTCGATTGAATCAATTCCTTTTTGTTACTGTTTACAGTGACACCAGAGCTGCTGCTGGGACGAACGGTTCTCC
>JBAXDE010000346.1:0-2219 GCA_037141115.1 Methanomicrobiales archaeon
GAGAGGTTGCACCTTCTGCATCTATTGGGATCAAACTGGCAAAGTTAGGCTTTATGAATGTCATAATGTTTATCATAATGGTTTTGAAATAACTTTCATGCAAGGTACATTCATGCAAGGAAAATATTTTTTATCTGTTTTTTGCGTAATCTTTTTACTGGTTGCCCCCGCAGCAGCGAGTCTGAACAAGATTGCGCCCGGTTCCCCGGTCTTTATCGGGGAAAATGATGTGGATATCTCATCCGCCCTCAATGGCTGTCATACGATTGCATGGTGGCAGAACGGTACCAGCAGGACTTCGTCCCCGGCAAAAAATGTGACGATCTATGAGTTAAATTCCGTTTCCGAAAAAATCTATCATTATAATCTCAGCCCGGAAATCTTCGCGGGATATACCGGTACCTGGTATTGCGAAGATACTGCAACCCGGTCCCCGGTCTTTGATCTCCGCGATCCCCAGATGACGCTGAAAATCTGGGACCTGGACCATGATGTGGATGTCTCCGGGCAGACAATCCCCCGCGCAACGAATGTCACGTACCGTATTGATACGAATCTTTACAAGGTACTCAATTATCTCAACCGTCCCAACTCAAACCCATCAGATAGTTTTTTTACGATTAAACTGACCGATCCTCTTGGACGCAACATCGCCAATATCTATACCGGAAGTTATGGCGGAGCAAAAACCCTGATCCTGCCCTTTGATACCAACCCCTATGTCTCGTCCACTCCTTATCTCTGGAGGAATGGGAATACCTGGGATCATGCAGCCCGGAACCTCCAGGGCGATCCGCTCTACCCCGCCGGTACCTATACCTTCACGCTAAACCAGAACCTTAACCGTATGCAGGAGAGTTTTGCGACCGACAACGGGACCGGGACGGATGAAAAGACCACTTCAACGGCAAGAGTCACCTTCCTTGCTTCTGATCCTTTTGTGGTACCAACAACAGTAGTGACGGTCTCATCAACGTTACCTGATGCAACCATTTCTGTTGCTGCAACCCCTGTTCAGACTGCCGCTCCTGCAATGACGACATCAACTCCTGTTCCAAAGAAGACCACCTATGCTCCGCTGCCAGGATGGATCGCACTGCTGGGTGTGGGGATTTGTGGATTTTTGACAATTGTCCGGCGCAACAACTAGCCGGGTATTCACCTCTTTTTATTAGCACCAAAATCAAAGTACAGATCAGGTAGTTTCTGATGAATTTTCGTTTGGTTACGGTATGTCTTATTGCCCTGCTTTTGATCTCGGGTCTGGTGAATGCAGTAGAATCATCCGCAGAACTCCAGTCAGCGGGGGCACTCTATTCTCAAAGTGTGGATCTTGCAAATGAGGGAAAATATGCAGAAGCGCTAAATGCTGCCGATCAGGCACTCGCCCTCAATGTAAGTTCCCTGATGCCGGTTATCCAGGCCAACCGTGCAGGGATTCTCACGGTGGTTGGGCGATACGATGACGCACTTACAGCAGCCAATGCAGCCCTGGCAACGGAAGGCAACCTGACCACCACGCACTCCATTGCCTGGTATAACAAAGGCGATGCGCTCCGGCATCTTGGCAGGTCACAAGAGGCAAATGCTGCATTTGCCCAGGCACAGGCCCTTGACCCGACACTTCTCCCGCCAAAGGATCTGAACGTTCCGGTGACAGTGGTCCCCACTACGGCAAAATCACCTCTTCCCTGGACACTCGTAGCGGGTGCGCTTGCACTGGCTTTTGTTCTTGGATGCGGTTACTCCCGCGGTAAACGGTAACGTGTGGTTGTTAACCTACTCTTTTTTTTATAATTGATGACTCGGAATCACGATCTGGTGTTAACGTTTATTGATGGGACTTACGAGAAATTTTTCAATCGAAGTCTGCTTAAAAGTTTGTAATCAGGAGGAGCATGAAAATTTCTATCAGGGTTCGATTGATCCGAATCCTTTTTTTTTTAAAATGCGATCGTGATCTCGATGAAAAATTTTCTTTAAGGGTCTGGTTGAAAAATCGAAATCGAAGTCTGCCTGGAATTTTTCAATTACGATCTGGTTGAAAATTTCAAATCAAAGTCCGGTGAAAACTTTTCAATCAAAGTATGCTCAAAAAGTTCCCGTGAAGATCCGAAATAAAAAAATGTATCCAGCCCGCTTTACCTATCCCATTGGAATCACATTAAAAAATGTTACTGTTTACAGTGACACCAGAGCTGCTGCTGGGACGAACGGTT
>JBAXDE010000347.1:0-2218 GCA_037141115.1 Methanomicrobiales archaeon
AGATCATTAAATCCTATGCAATTGCTGGTCAGCCCAAGCTCAATCGATGAGGCCAGGCGCTCTGGTGCCGCTGACATCATCGATGTAAAGAAACCATCAGAGGGCTCGCTGGGCGCCAACTATCCCTGGGTGATTCGCGAGATCAAATCCTTTGCAAAGAAACCCGTTAGTGCGGCCATTGGCGACTTCGATTTCAAACCGGGCGGAGCTTCGCTCACGGCCTATGGGGCAGCCTGCGCCGGTGCAGATTATATCAAGATCGGTCTCACTTTTGAGGGCAAGGAAAAAGCCCGTGCGGTAATCTCTGCAGTAGTAAAAGCCGTAAAAGACGAGTTTCCCGAGAAATTTGTCGTCATTGCGGGGTACTCAGATTACGAGCGGATGGGATCGATCTCCCCATTCGACATGGCCCCTATCGCAGCAGATGAAGGAGCCGACTTTGTCATGGTCGATACCGGTATCAAGGACCGGCAAAGCACGTTTGCCTTCATGGATGAAGAGACGCTCCGCAGGTTTACCGAAACGAACACAAAACTTGGTGTCGGGACTGCCCTTGCCGGGGCACTAAAATTTGAGGATATTGATGCCCTCAGGCGAATCAACCCGGATATTATCGGGGTACGCGGGATGGTCTGCGGGGGCGACCGGAATGCAACCATCCGCGAAGATTTGATCAACACCGCTCTTGCGAGAATCAGATAAAACAGGTGACGTATGTATATTGAGAAACTGGATGTGCCACTATCATTAACTTTCGACGATGTACTGCTCAGGCCACAGGCTTCTTGGCTTGAACCCTCTGAAGCGGACATTCGTTCGAGATTTTCCCGGAATATCAGTTTGAACCTCCCGCTGGTATCTGCTGCAATGGATACCGTAACCGAGTCCCTGATGGCAATCGCCCTTGCCCGTGAAGGAGGCATCGGCGTTCTCCACCGCAACATGACTCCTGAACACGAATTACAGGAACTCATCGAGGTCAAGCAGGCAGAAGAACTCATAGAACGCGATGTGCTCTATGTCGAAGAGCATGCTACCGTTACAGATGCAGAACGTCTGATGCACCAGTACAGTATCGGTGGAGTCCCGGTAGTTAATAAGGGTCGTATTATCGGGATTGTCAGCAGGCGGGATGTCCGGGCAATCGTCTCGAAACGCGGGGACGAGAATATCAAGACCATCATGACCAAAAAACTGGTCACTGCCCCGGAAGATATCACCTCTGAAAAAGCGCTCGAACTTATGTACACCAACAAAGTCGAGCGCCTGCCGGTGGTGAATGAGAAAGGCAAACTTATCGGCATCATCACGATGCAGGATATTTTAGAGAAACGCCAGTACCCCAATGCAACCCGGGATACGAAAGGCAATCTCCGCGTAGCAGCGGCAGTCGGGCCATTCGATTTTGCCCGGGCTGAACTGCTGGACCAGAATGGTGTTGACGCACTGGTAGTGGACTGTGCGCACGGGCATAACATGAAAGTAGTTGCGGCGGTCAAGGACATCAAGGGCAGCGTGAAAGCCGATGTGATCGCAGGCAATGTCGCAACTTCCGAAGCTGCCGAGGCACTGGTCAAAGCCGGTGTCGATGGCATCAAGGTCGGTATAGGTCCCGGCTCAATCTGCACCACCCGGATTGTTGCCGGTACGGGAGTTCCCCAGATCACCGCTATTGCCCAGGTTGCCGAGATCGCTCACCCGGCGGGCGTGCCGGTCATTGCTGACGGCGGAGTACGATACTCAGGTGACGTTGCCAAGGCAATCGCAGCTGGCGCAGACACGGTCATGATGGGCAGCATGTTTGCCGGTACGGATGAAGCACCCGGTAAAGTGATCACCATCAAAGGACGGCGGTACAAACAGTATCGCGGCATGGGTTCACTTTGCGTGATGAGCAGCGGGCAGTCGAGCGACCGGTACTTCCAGAAAAAAGACATCGGGGCCACCAAGTTTGTTCCTGAAGGCGTAGAAGGCGTGACTCCCTATGTAGGACATGTCGGCGAAGTCATGTACCAGCTCGTGGGCGGGCTCAAAGCAGCGATGGGCTACACGGGTTCAAAGACCATTGCAGAGATGCACACGAATGCAACATTCGTCCGTATCACCAATGCCGGCATGACCGAGAGTCATCCGCACAATATCCTCATCACCGATGAAGCACCGAACTACCGGCTCTTCGAATAATTAATTCTCTTTTTTATTTGTAACTATCTATATC
>JBAXDE010000348.1:0-2209 GCA_037141115.1 Methanomicrobiales archaeon
GCGAGAGGTTGCACCTTCTGCATCTATTGGGATCAAACTGGCAAAGTTAGGGTACCAACCGTGGAACCCACTACCGTTGCCCCCACGGAGAATGCTACTGTAATAGCAACAACGGTAACTACTGTAGTAAATACACCGATCCCTGTGGGAACAGTATCGGACAAGATCACCAAGATCTATATCCGGAACAATTCGTTTGTTCCCCGGGAACTTACGGTTCTGCCGGGAACCGGTCTGACGTGGATCAATGATGATGCAACCATCCATGCGATCAAGACCATCGGCACTCATGCAGGCATGTTCAATTCCGGGGATTTCGGGAAGGGTTCCGAATGGGGCTTTGACTTCGGAGCAAATGAGGGTACGTTTGAAATTATCGACACTTACTCGAATGCAACCTGTGTGATCATTGTCAAGAAAGCTCCAATGCTTGGAGATTATTCTACTGTACGCCCTGCCTCAACAACGGCGTAAATTCATTTTCTTCTTTTTTTAAAGATCGACGAAATACCGTATCCTGCCCTTGGAAAAATGCCATTGGTGTATTTCTGGACCAGCACCCAATTTTTTTGATAATTTAATCTGAAATGAACATTTTTCGTAATACAAAACGATCAGGAAAAAACAGAGGGGAATACAAATTTTCCCTCGAAATCCGCACGGTTAAGTGAGTAAACCGGGCATGAGACCTACTTCAAAGATTATCTATCAATGGTCCATCGCGATCGCAAACCCGTTAACCCTCATCGTCTTTGTAGCAATCCAGCCCGGCTTTGGGGTAGTGTTCCATGAAAACTCTGTTCTTTCCCTATCGGAGTTTGTTGCCGGTGTTTTTTTAGTTCTTCCCTCTGGTGGATCATTCTCTGTGGTTCAATTGCTCGTGTACGTTCCCGGATCAATGGTGAGCACCAGAGGCAGATCAACCGGATATCCGGCGTGAGGATTGTGTGCTTCGGTATGGGGATACTGCTCCTGCAGGCAATACCTTTCCTGAATGGATCGGGGGGAGATCGCTCCTGGGATGGGGAAAAACGTTCTGGATTCGCGTCAGGTAATCTATCATCAATGGTGGTTTTCTGCTCTTGTTGTGCGTTCTGCCATCAGTCAAAAGTAAAAGATCTGGAGTTACCGGGAACATCTTTTTGTTTTGTTTTGTAGCGATCAGGAAGTTTGGTTGCAAAAACTGATGGCCTGATATGGGAAGTGACGACACACGCCCCCACTTCTGGGGGTTTTAATGCCAAATTTTGTCAATCTAACAAATATTTAACGTTTTAAGAAAATAGGAATGTTTATATTATTTTACTGCCAATAATTCAATTAGTGTGGTTAAAATGCGAGCGAATGCTGGAATATTAATTATCATTTGTGTCTTGTTCCTGGTAGGGACGGTAGGGGCAAGTGATACATCGGGTATCAGCACCGGTAAGGATTGGGTAATAGCAAATGGTGTTGACCAGTCAACCATCACGGTGAACGTCCGAAATACCACGGATTCTATAAACGGGGCAACCGTTTCTTTCACCGTCAATGATTCTGTGTACGGGACCATGAGTCCTGCCACAGTCACCACAGGACTGTCTGGTCTGGCAGTAAGCTCCTTTAAAGTCAATAAGAAAAGCGGTACTGCGGTTATAACCGCAACAATAAACTATAACGATGGAGGAATACCGGTCACCATAGATAAAACGGTATATCAGAAGATCGACCACGACGTTCTGACGACCACGTTTACTCCAACTACAGGAATCGTTGGAAAAATTATCCCATTCAGTGTCTCCATCATGGATAAGTGGGGAAATCCGATCGATAACCGGAGAAGTGACGATACGGTCAGTCTTTCAGTGTCTTGCCCCCTGCCGAATGATTGCGGTTTTGTTGATGGCCATTCGTTTAGTTCCCAGCCCGATTTGTATGGAAATCTGACGATTCCTCTTCAACTCGGCACGAAGGCCGGGGTAACTACTATCGTGATGAGTCCCGTCCAGAGTTTAAGTCAACAAATAGCATTTATTGATACCATACGTGACGATACGTTATCCCTGAAAACAGACATATCTCCCGCCGCTGTGCCACCATCCAGTATCCCCACCGCTCCAGTGGTTACAGGAGTTTTTTATTTTCGCTATACATTGGCAGATAAATATGGGAATCCTGGTATCCCCTCCAAAAAATAGGGCAAACCAACCTTTCGGGTTTACTGGCAAAT
>JBAXDE010000349.1:0-2159 GCA_037141115.1 Methanomicrobiales archaeon
CAGCTCTGGTGTCACTGTAAACAGTAACAAAACGTTTTTAATAATACAATTTATTATGTGATCGTTTAGGCCAAGCGGATTGAATCGGACCTGTATTCCCATTACCCGCAGACCCGGACAACAGACCCGGCCGGTTGGGGGATTAAAAACCGGCAGGAATGGAAGTGAAAATACCATAAACAGATCTTTGAAAATGTCTGTACTGGCAGGACTCATCGTACTGCTGGTATTTGTCGTCCCTACCGTGAGCGCCTTTGAAATTTCAGGCATGTACACGGAGGAAGGCCAGAAATGGCTGAATGAACACTGGGGTGAGGACATCACCATCGGGCAACTTGAACAAATTGCTTATTCCAGGGAAAATCTGGAAAAGATTGAGGCAAATGTTCCCAAAGAGCAACTTGAAAAAATCCGGAGTGAGCCCTACCATTGGGGAGAACGCTATCCACCGAAGGTTGTCACACCCGGCCCCAAGATCTTTGATGAAAACAGTCAGCTTGTTGCCGACCCGGATGGATCGATCCTTAGAGGCATCCTGAGTGGGGAGATCAAATCCCTGCGGTCGGGTATCATCGTTGGTGCGACACCGGTAGGGTATGATGGGACATATATCACCCACGCTGGCAGCGGATACGTATACGGGGCAGATCCGGTTGGGTCGCTCAGAGTTGAGTCCCATCTGTATGGAAACGGGAACTGGCTCCAGACATCATACAATGTTGCCTATAATTATGACAACAGTCTGTACTACACCGTATTAACATCCGGCATCCGAAGCCCGATAAGTCGTACTCTGTACCAGTCCCAGACAGTTGCAGAGTCTACAAGCCCGGCGGGTAGTGGAAGCACATGGTCCTCTTCATACTACTACTAATGAAGGAGACAGAAACCCATTTTTTTCTGGTGATGAAAAATGATCTCGTCAATGAAATCTTCACGTATCTGTATTATTTTGCTATCAGTAACTCTCGCTCTTTTCATCTCAGTCCCTTGCATCGCTGCATCATCAGACATACTCATCACCAAAGAAGGTTCCCAAATGGACCGGGCTGATGCGCATATCGATGAGAACCTTGTTGCTTTTCACGTAAGTAGCTCCAGCCCTCCGGCAATTAAGGTATATTACGTAGATGGAACTTTTTACAAGAGCATTTCCCTCACGAACAATGCAATGAAACTCGACTCCCTGGAAATTTCTGACGGACGGGTGTATTATACGGAATACGATCCCGCAGAACCCACGTACTGGCGGAATGAGACCGTGTATGAATATACTCCTGCTACCGGACAAAAACGCGTCATCTACATTACAGATGGTCCTCAGCAACAGGTCAATAAAATTGTTGCTGATGGGGATCATGTCGTGATGCGTGGGGGGAGCAATGACCAGAATCTCATCCTGCATACCCTTTCAACCGGTACTAACCTAGTAATCTTCACATCCAGAAATTTAATCCATGGCCTCTCCATTGATGGTGACCGGATCATGTGGGGATGCGAACGGGTCGACCGGGAACCCGGGCGGGAGATTCATGTCTACACCATCTCTACGGGTGAGGATTACGTCGTTCCGGAAAGTAAATCGATCAGAACCTGGGGATACGGGGATATTTCCGGTGACCGGGTCGTCTGGGATATGGCAGCACAAGAACCGGATACCTCTAATGGATACCCCAATCTTGTGAATGCCGGGGGAGATATCCGGTTAACGGATCTATCTACGGGAAAGACACGATCTGTCGAGATCCTTAACACACCGTCAACTCCGTTTATTTCCGGTGATACGGTAGTTTATGTAAAAAAGCCGGAAATTAATTACAACAATTCAGATACCGGGACAATCCGTGTCTACGATATCGGGACCGGTAAATTCAGTGATGTTGCATCAGAAGTAGCAGCGATCTCTGATTTTGACAATGGTCTGGTTGTTTGGAACAGGTTAAAGCCAATGTCATTCTGGCTGACACCCGTTTCCGGAAAAATTCCCTCCATGGCATCTCCAACTATCGCAACCGCAGAAACCGTAACACAAAGATCCACTCAGCAAAATCCCACTCCGGCAGAAAGCCCGATTGAGATGGTTTTTATTGTCCTGGCTGTGACCGTGGGGATAGTGTAAACAATTTACTGTAAAATCGAAAACGCCCTGATCTCTAATC
>JBAXDE010000350.1:0-2152 GCA_037141115.1 Methanomicrobiales archaeon
TTTGCCAGTAAACCCGAAAGGTTGGTTTGCCCTATTTTTTGGAGGGGATACTTTATTATCTCGTTAAATGCATTCCGGTCTGTGTTATTAAAAATGATAAAAAAAATCTGAACCGATTTTACTAAAGAGGATTTCGAAAAACATCGATAGTACTTTATCGTAGTACAGACGACAGCAAGTATGGAAAGTCTCCTTGATTTTGCGTTGCAGGAACGATACCAACGAGTCAGTGAGCTAGGGGATAAAGTAGCCGAGTTTGATACGTTAATCAAATGGGAACAGTTTCGACCCCATCTGGGAGATTTGTATACCAATACTACCGACCAAGGAGGGCGACCGAACTTCGATGGGATCCTTATGGTCAAGTTACTCGTTCTCCAATCGATGTATGGGTTATCCGATCCCGAACTTGAACGACTTGCGAATGACCGTATATCGTTTTTGAAATTTCTTGGCTTTCCCGAAAAGATCCCAGATCAATCCACGATCTGGTATTTTCGGGAACGTCTCATTAAGCACAAGAAACTGGAGTTGATCTGGGAAGAACTCCGTCGTCAGGAGAATGTCCTTGGACTGAAGATCAAAAAGGGTACAATCCAAGATGCAACCTTCATCACGGCTGATCCGGGTCATGCCCCTGCGGATAAGCCCCGTGGAGATCTTGCAAGAACGCGAAGGAGTAAAGAAGGAACCTGGACAAAAAAGAATTCCAAGTCATACTTCGGGTTTAAGGTCCATTCCAAAGAAGATTGTGACTATGGTTTGATCTGGGAAATTCAGACCACAACGGCATCACTCCACGACAGCCAGATTGACCTTTCAAAAGAAGGCGAAGTTGTATACCGGGACAAGGGGTATTTCGGCGTTAAACCTCTCGGGTTCGATGCAACAATGAAACGGGATGTACGGAATCACCCCATTGACATCTGGGATAAACTCAGAAACAAACGGATTTCAAGAAAACGATCTCCCGGCGAGAGGCCTTATGCCGTCATTAAAACAGTATTCAAATCAGCTCATACGATGGTCACGACTATTGCAAGGGTGCATGCAAAAATGATCTTTGCTGCAATGAGTTTCAACATCGGCCTTACCCGTACCTTCAAACACCGGGGGGTTATCTAGCGGATGCTTTGGTATTTTACAAAAAATCGGAAGGGTGAAAAGGAGATTATGACGGATTTCTCGGGAAACTACACAAAAAACACTTCAATCTGCTAATAGAACCTTATTTTTCCACGTTATTCGAAATCCTCTAAAGAAGCCGGTCGCGGAGTGGGGGCGAGTGCGCCGAAGGTGCACGAAGCGTGTGACGCGGTCGTCGATCTCCTGCTGCTGTTCGGGACATGCCGGTGATGCCCGGTCATGTGACCAGAGAACCAATATTCCTTCCCGTCAAATTATTCACAAGTAAGGGTAGGACCATGAAACAACCTGACCTCGCAACTGAGATCAATATATTCGGAAGGATGATGATTGCCCTTGAGGACATTGAGGCATGCCGGGAATTTGTCTCCCTTATGCCTGAAGTCAGGACGAACATGGTGTTTGCACAACCGCATGCAAAAACACCTGATGAAGTCATGGCTGTAGATGGCCGGATCACCATCGTCAACGGGATGCCACGGGCTGCCGGGAGAGTCCGGTTCGGGGCATCGAGCCATATGGCACGGCTCATCATCGAACTCATGAAGACCGATCCATCCGTCAGGGCCGGCATTGATTTCGCAAATCCCCCCGGGTTTACCAGCTGGCTTTCTGGCTATTGCACACAGCAAGGCTGGGTGTCTGCCATGATTGACCGGAGGACTGAGCCCACCGAAATCAGGATTGCCGAGGGGTCATCGATGCAGTGGAAGGCGGCAGAGGCGGTCCGGGCTGCCGGTGGGAACGTGCCGAAAATTATCTGCGATGCCGGAGGAATGGGAAAAGAGCCGGTCTGTATCCTTGTGGGGAATGAACCCATCAGCGTTGCACGGGATGTTTGCGGGATTGCCCTGGCTTATGCGCAATCACAAAAATAACTCGTTTTGTCCTTCTCTTCTCATACCATTGTTAATAGTAATCTGAATAATAATTTAAAGGAAATTACCATGGAACTGATAGTGTAAACAATTTACTGTAAAATCGAAAACGCCCTGATCTCTAATCA
>JBAXDE010000351.1:0-2150 GCA_037141115.1 Methanomicrobiales archaeon
TGAGACGACGGGGTTGTTCTCAAAGCTGACCCGTGTTTTTCGAGAGGATACCGCACTAACTCCGATACCGTGACATGTTGCCTCTGCTCTGACAGGATGGTTCCTCGTACGTATCCGTAGGAAACCGGCATGATTAATCCTTTTGAAATTTATTTCACCCTTTTTAAAAAAGCGGCATCATCTTTTTTGGGGAATGGCAAGACTAAAAAAAATTATGAAACGAAGATTATCAAACCAATGATTGATAGCGGTAAAGCACGTACCTGATCTGCATGACAGGACAGGAAATTTCAGTCAATATTCCGCAGACACTCGATCCGGTGTACAGTAACATGATCCAGATCGCGTACAAGGAAGATGAGTTCACGTTCCTCTTCCTCCACCAGTTGCCCCAGGTAAACCAGGCGCGGGCAAAGGCAATCGTCTCGATCACCCCGACCCATGCCAAGAACCTGCTCGCCGTGCTCACCAAGACCATGGCAGACTACGAAGGCAAATTCGGCCCGGTCAATGCGCCTAAGGAAGCACCTTCAGACAGCACCGTCACCACGCTTCGCGGGTATTCCTGAAAAACATCCCATCAAACACATCTTTTATTAGCGTAACAGTCAACATTATGAGATACTGCGCCGCCGTGGCTTAGCGGTATAGCGGCTGATTCGTAATCAGCAGGTCGAGGGTTCAAGTCCCTCCGGCGGCTTATGCATGCAGGGATTCCCCCGGGGCCCTGCCTTTTTTTCCTGAATTCATCCGGTGAGCCGGGCACAGGTTCACCGTTTGAGATAACAGTCCCAAAGGAGCATTTCAATTTAAATCCGGTTTACCGTAATATCTTTCCGGCCCCACCACAACAACCGTCATAAGAGTCGGACCATTGCGCTGATGACGGGTAAACCGCGAGTAATAATGAGTCGAAAACTCCTGATAAAAGGGTATTAAAAAGAAGAAACGGACTGTTTCCTGCGGAGGATTATTTAATATCCCGTTCCGACAGGTCCCGAACCGTGCTCATGACGGCCGACATACCGAAGTATTCCGTGATCCTGCTGCTGAACTCTACAAGAACAGTTGTCCCGTCCTTTCTCTTCTGCACAGTCTCAAAGAGCATATGCCCGCGGGACTGGAACCACTGGATCTTTTCTGGCGTCAGGAGGTGGGCAGGGTGGGTATCGAGATCATGCAGGCGCATCTTCATGAACTCCTTCTTCGAGTACCCCAAGAGGCGCGATGCAATCGTATTTGTCTCAAATATCCGTCCATCCGTATCGTGCAGGATGATCGCATCGCTTGCCCCGTCAAAGAGTGTCCGGTAACGGAGTTCTGATTCAATGAGTTCATCCTTGACCCGTTTGCTCTCCGAGATATCGACCACAGAGCAGATGACAAGACCCTCCTTGGTCATGGATGCCGTGGCCAGTACCCAGATGACAGTCCGGTCTTTTTTGCGGAGCGCAATTTCAATATCAGAGATTATAAATTCCTGCCGGATTTTCTTGGTAAACTTTGTTTCCGTTACATTGTCGAACCAGAGAGATGCAAATACCAGGTCTTTGAGTCCTTCCATGGTATAACCAAGAACATCTGCCGCCTTTTGGTTGACAGTAAGAATTTTCTGGGATTCGATATCGAACGTGAAGATCCCGGCCTGGGAGTTCTCAAAGATCTCCCGGTATTTTTTCTCCTGCATCAACTGCCCCGAAAAGGCTGAAATGACCACTCCTACGGAGACAATGATATAGAAGAATGCACTGCTCGCTGCATAGAGCCGGATATCCACCGGGCCGTACAGGTAGACAAGACCTAAAAATATCCAGCCCAGGATGATAGTAAAATACACCGCATAGCGGGGGTATAAGTATGCCAGGAGTACGATTGGCAGGATATAAAAATACGGGAAAATATCATAAAAACCGTTTTTTATGGAATAGATCGAGATTAGGATAATTACCACCGTGATGAGGAGGGTAACCGAAAGCCACAGGGTTTTTTGCGGGGATATCGTCTTCATGAATTCTTCATCTCATTTCTGCGGATACAAGGTTGAATTTGCTCGATCCGGGTATTATAGGTTGTCATCGCTGGCTGGTATTCACCACTGAGCCGGTCCAACGAGCCGTACAAATTGTTGGACGGCCAACCGGGAAAAAGTG
>JBAXDE010000352.1:0-2147 GCA_037141115.1 Methanomicrobiales archaeon
ATTTGCCAGTAAACCCGAAAGGTTGGTTTGCCCTATTTTTTGGAGGGGATACGAAGGGAAGACGTATTTCACCTTTCCCAATTCCGCATCTATCTCCTGCAAGGGAAATGACGGGTTGACGATATGCAGGCTGGGATACCGCCAGCCATATGTATTTGGTACTTCCTGTTCAGTCACGGATGAGAAAGAATGGGAAGAGACAATCAGCAGGCTACCATATGAGGATGCCCGGAAAGAAATGATGAAACTGCATGGTGTGGGACCCAAGGCCGCTGACTGCATCCTGCTCTTTGCGTTCCAGAAATACGAAGCGTTCCCGGTCGATGTCTGGATACGCCGAATCGTGCAACAGAATTATATCAGGAGCCTCGATCTTGGAGCCGGACTGACCAATCGTGATTACAATACGATCCGATTGTTTGCCCGGCAGCATTTTGGGGAATTCTGCGGGTATGCACAGGAATATTTGTATGCAGCAAGGGAAGGATAACAATCCGAAAATTTCTGGAAATGCAGAAAAATGATAATCGGAATATCAAAACGCTGATACATTCGCGAGCTTGTATGGATGGATAAACACCCTGAATCGCCGGGTTCTATAACCCGTCATCGATGAGATCAACAACCAACAATGTCGCCACCATAACTCGCCTTTTAGAGACGGCGAAACTCTCCCAATCTTTTCTTTATGATGATGACTTGATGGTTTGGCGAATCACGATTGAGATAAAAAAAGGATAATCTTACCAGAACCTTTACGTTCCAATATCCCAGCTGCACTGGTATTTCTTCTGCTCTTTTGATTGCGCATCAATGGAAAGCCCGAGCGAGGAGAGTTTGAGATTTGCAACCTGCTCATCGATCTCTGCCGGGACTTCGTATACCCCGCCTTTGAGTTTCTTACCATTCTTGGCAATGTACTGGGTGCAGAGCGCCTGGAGTGCGAAACTTAAATCCATGACTTCAATCGGGTGACCCATCCCTTTAGGAGTTGCCAGATTGACAAGCCTACCCTCGGCGAGCACATGGACTGCCTTACCCTTGAGCATGAACGTCTCGATACCTTCGCGGGTGATGACCTTGTCGGCATTCTTGTGGAGCCACTCGACATCGATCTCGACATTGAAGTGACCGGCATTGGAGAGGATTGCACCGTCTTTGAGTTTTTTGAAGTGCTTCTGGTTGATGACCGCCACGTTGCCGGTCGTTGTAATGAAGAGGTCCCCGAGTGCTGCTGCCTCATCCATGGTCATGACCATGTACCCGTCCATGTGCGCTTCGAGCGCCCGCCGGGAATCGATCTCCGTGACAATGACTTTGGCACCAAGCCCATGTGCTTTCTTTGCCAGACCCCGCCCGCAGTAACCGTAACCGGCAACGACCACATACTTACCGGCAATGAGGGTGTTGGTCGTGATCATGATGGAGGTGAGTGCACTTTCTCCAGTTCCATGCACATTGTCGAAGAACCGCTTCATAGGTGTATCGTTCACCGCAATGACCGGGAACTCAAGCTTTCCATCTGCCGCCATGGCCCGGAGACGGTGGATACCGGTGGTTGTCTCTTCGCAACCTCCAATGACGGTTTTTAAAAGTTTGCGGCGTTTGGTGTGGATGTAGTGGATCAGGTCCATCCCATCATCAATCGTGATGGTCGGGTTTGCATCCAATACCTGATCAATGGCCGCATAGTATTCCTCCACTGAACAGGCACGCTTTGCATAGCAGTGCACATTCTTCACATGATTGAGTGCCTCTGCAACATCGTCCTGCGTGGAGAGCGGATTGCATCCGGTAATATGGACCACGGCCCCACCGGCTGCGAGGGTTGATACGAGGTTCGCAGTCTTGGCTTCAACGTGAAGCGCCATCCCAATAGTCATACCGGCAAACGGTTTTTCCTTGACAAACTGTTTCTTTATCGCTGCAAGCACCGGCATGTACTGCGCAGCCCATTCAATCTTCAGTTTTCCTGAACTCATAAAAACACCAGAGGGTGATGCTCTTTGCGGCACCGTCCCATATCCTGTCGTACCCTATGAATAGACACGCCAAGTTACATAAAAACTCCGGGATTAAAAACAGGTACATCCTGAGCCGGTCCAACGAGCCGTACAAATTGTTGGACGGCCAACCGGGAAAAAGTG
>JBAXDE010000353.1:0-2141 GCA_037141115.1 Methanomicrobiales archaeon
GAGTGAGACGACGGGGTTGTTCTCAAAGCTTACCCGTGTTTTTCGAGAGGATACTTCTTTTTGTTAAACTCACACAGAATCATTTAACCGGGTGTTTTTATAAGGGAGAACACGGATTCCTATAAATCAATCCGGTTAAAAAAAATTTACTGCCGCTGAGCGGTCATCAAAAATATGGTGAAATCCCGGGGCTTGCCGGTGCGGGACGAAGTCTTATGGATCGTAGCCGCTTCACTGAACCTGACAGATGCAAAACCGGCCTCCTCAAAAGCCTGCTGAAGATTTTTCCGGTCAATGCCATCGTGCTCAGCAATCCCGGCAGATTCGTGGAACTCCCCGTTATCGGAATCGAGGTCGGCAATTGCAAGCCTCCCTCCGGGCAGCAGGAGTTCATGGAATGTCCGGGCCGCAGCAGCAGTATCCTTCACATGGTGCAGGGTCATCGAACTCACGATCAGGTCAAACCGTGGCATGTCTGCAATATCCCCTCCAATACTCCATTCCCGGGGCTCGATAGTGGTGATACTCTCGGCCCGGAGTTTCTCCTTGAGCACTTCGAGCATACCTTTTGCTGAATCAACCGCGACGATTCGCTTTACAAGCGGAGCAAACTGTAACGCAATGTTACCGGTCCCGGTACCGTAATCCATAACCAGCTCCGCCCCGGCAGGGTGAAGGGCACGGATCATGGAGTCTGCAATCGTCTTTGCCATCTGTACCCGCCCGGGATCCTTGTCCCAGACCACGGCTGCCGTGTCAAAATAATTTGCCATTGTTGATCACTTCCCTAAGAATATCAGGAGAATCGTATCAAGAAATCTCTTCAATCATCTCAACTGCTGCAATCAGCTTCTTGGTATTATTCATAACCAAAGTCACTGTGAACCGGAGTCTCCGGCTTCTCCCCCCGGGTAAAGATAGCAGTTCTTCGGCCGCAAAAGTCCCTTCATGAGATTCCGGCTGTTGGCCAACGTCCGGATACCATTCCCGTATCCGGTCCGTTACACCATCGATGACCAGATCAGAAAGACACGGTCGTTCTTCCGGGTAAAATGCCTGCCATTGCCGGCGGGTTCCGATAATATCGGCGGCTTTTAACCCGGAGAACTTCTCCATCGCACGATTCCACGCAATAATGTGATGATCCTTACCAATAACAAACATTGGGGCAGGGGAAGCATACAGGACTGCCTCAACAAGCCGCTGGCTCTCCTCATGGGAAAGTTCTGCCTGTTTCTGGCCCGAGATGTCCTCAATTCTCAGCGCGATACCGGCATCCCCGTCTTCGAATAGCGTAGGGATGCAGAGCGCATTGAAGAACATCTCCTTATCATTTTTCTTAATCCGGAACTCATGGGGTGCATCGGCCCCTGCATTATCCTGCTGGAGCCATCCCATCATCTGCTCGACCGGCAATAATGCTGAAGCAAGATCAAAGAGCCGTGCACCAATGATCCGGTCTTTCGGTGCCCCGATAAAATCAACAAACGGTAAGTTCGCCTGGGCAATCCGCATATCCTTGTCAACCACAGCGATCATATCCGGACCCATGCTCATCATCGATTCAAGCGGCACGCGCTTGGCCAGATAGAAGAGTTTGGCATTCCCGACATACCGGACTTCAAGCTGACCGGCAGCGGTCAGCACATCGAGATATTTTGCAATGGAATTTCGACTCATGACAACTGCGGCTGATATCTCTTTGATGTTCATCCCGCGTGGGTTGTCACGGAGCACCTCCTTGATACGGGTGATCTCATTGTCCATCGTTTCCATGGTCTCAGGTTACCTCATTGCGCATGTTACATTCCGGTGAATATTTTTATCCCGAACGGGTCGGTTCACCGCACTGCTTCGATCTTTGATCGATTGATTTATTAAAGGCTATGATTAAGTTAGATATTGTGCTTAGTGTTTGTGCGCTAATGCACAGCATTAGGATTGTGCCTACAACACTGCACGAAATTGTCAGCGATGCTGATGGAGAAGGATGTGCGCTCAAGCGGTTGTGTGCCCATGTTTCTGATCGAAAAATACAACGAAATAATTGTGATCCTGCAATCGTCACCAGCACCTAAAATCATCATATCCCAAGTTTGCCACTAAACGGATAAAAGTGTTCTTGGTCTAATTGATTTATG
>JBAXDE010000354.1:0-2118 GCA_037141115.1 Methanomicrobiales archaeon
GATTTGGGAGTAAGCCCTCCCGCCTCGTTATGAGTTGGCGGGAATCAAGGATGCAACGCCATTATCCAGATTATCTCCTGTTCTTGTGCAAAATCCCGTATCATGAGATATTCCTCCTCGCGGATCATCCCTTCCCCCCCTTATGAGTGAATAGTTTCATGGGGGTGGGGAATTTTATTCCGCCCTAACTGGGGATTTTTATTCCGCCTTGGGTGAGGAATTTTAGACTGCCATTGACACCAGATGCATATTCAAGCTAAAAAAGAATTCAGGTTGTTTTTTGAATGGTAAAAACATCGATGTTGATACTTCCCATCCTGCCATCTCTGTGGAGATAGTAATCCGCCAACCGTTTGTCATTGTCGTAGAATGAGAACCAGTAACTCAGTTTGTAGGTTTTTTTATCGTAACCTTCGAGAACCGGGTAGCTTTCAGTATCATGGAGAATGATAACCCCGGGTTTTTTCTCGGTTAGCGTATTTTCAGCAATTTTATCGCCAAAGAATTGTATCTTGTTCCAGCGATCCCCGCGATAATACCATGGAAGCGGCCAATAATCTTTCGATGCAACAACGACAGTATTGGAAGCATCAATTAACTGCATAACTTCACGCATGTCTTCTGAGTTCTGTACCTGGATAATGGGTTCATTGATATCCATGGGGATGAACGCCACATGCCATGTCATTACGACAAGGAAAATACATCCGATTAGTGCAAATGCGATCTTCTGCCAGTTCAGCTTGTATGCAGCGACAAAACACATTGGTAGCAGCTGGGGGATGACCAGCCAGGGTACTTTTTCCCCAACATATGCATAAAATGCCATAGTCAGGATCATCCAGTAAATACAGAACCGGAAAAATTCGTCCGATTTTGAAAAACCCGGGAGGGGATGTTGCAGCTGATGGAGACTTGTCTCAGCAAGTTGTCCTGTGGTAAGGGAAAGTCTGCGTGTCAGAATAATATTTTTCAATCGTTTGCATGCCAGAGAGAGATCAAATCCTGACAGAATGAACTGTAGTGTCCCGATAATCGCAAGGATAAAGATTGGCAGTTCATACAGGAGATAAAAGGGAATATAGAAGTAAAAAGGACCGCCAAGACGCTGTTGTTTGTGCATATCGGTCCAGTGATCCACTGCTTTGTACCAGCCGGTTGTATTCATCTCAAAGTGAATACCCTGGGCTGTGATCTGGAAGTTCTGGCCGGCCAGTGTTTCGGGATGCGCTCCAAATCCGGTATAAAGCAGGCTCATTATTGCTACGACAAGGATCAACCCGATTACCAGATCCCGTTTCCATGTGATGGGAAGGGTAAATTTTCCTCTCCATGTGGTGAAGATAAAAAATGAAGCGAAGATAAGGATAATGACCGGCATCTCTTCCTTACAGCTAAGTGCCCCCGCCATCGCTACTGCCGCGATAAATGCAAACCTGATCTGCCCGCGTTCAAAATAATACAGGAGGGCTACAAGGAGCAGGAACGTGAAAAAGAGCATGAATATGTCATGTCTCAGGAAGCGGGCGAAATACACCATATCCGGGGATAATGCGATAAATAATGCAACAAGAAGTGTCTGGTTTTTATTAATATAGCCAATGCGATAAATGCAATAAACCAGAGGGATTAAAAGTGTGCCAAAGAATGCGGGAAGTAACCGGGCTACCAGATCGGAAGACCCAAAGATGGAGAACATTCCGGCGGTAACATAATAGAGGAAAGGACCGTGATAACTTGGATCATATATCCATGCACCTTTTGTGAGCAATTCATAGGAGAACCATGAGTGGATTGCTTCATCATGATGAAGCAGTTTGAGATCAAGATTCCAGAACCGTAAAAATATCGTGACAAGAAGGATACAAATGAAGATCCGATTAAAAGTGAAAAAATTTTTGATTTTATTTGAAATATTAGCGGCCTTCTGCACGCCGCACCCTTAACTCTCTAATACTATCTCAATACCGATATCCTTTGGCACCTGAATGCGCATGAGCTGGCGAAGTGCACGCTCATCAGCATCCATATCGATAAGGCGCTTGTGGACTCTCATCTGCCAGCGGTCCCATGTGGCAGTTCCCTCACCATCTGGGCTCTTGCGGATTGGTACAACCA
>JBAXDE010000355.1:0-2117 GCA_037141115.1 Methanomicrobiales archaeon
GGCCAACCCAAAATATGCGCTCTAATTTTTTTCCTTTGGTTGTGCGTAAGTCCTATTTCATTGCAATAGCCTTAACGGCAGTGTATCTGGGGGGATTTCTTAAAGCCCAACCCTCTGTCGTTTCGCCCCATATCATTCCATTATCTTCGGATTTACCGCCCATCATTTCAACACATTCGTATCCGTTCGGACAGGGAATAGTTACCATTACTGTACCGGTCAGCGACTCTGTGTACCAAGGAGCAAAACACGCGGATAAGGGAGTGATCATTTATGGCAACTTGTCTGAAGATGAGTGGGTTACCGATAGTTATCGATCAATGGTAAACGATCCTGCACAAGAGGATCTTTATCATGCCCTGACCGGAGAGTTCAGGAAAATTAAAAACAGTCATGGACTTTCTGACGATGAATATCTCGAACTTATGACACTGTATGTCCAGTCACTCAGGTACGAGACACTGACGGATAACCCGGCAAAATTTCCCGTTGAGACGGTTGTTGATGGCTCGGGAGACTGTGATGACAAGAGCCTGCTTCTTGCCGGACTTCTTTCCCGTGAAGGCTACAAAGTTGCCCTGATGTCGTTTGGACCGGAGGAACATATGGTAGTTGGGGTGGCTTCTGATGATTACCTCTATAAAAACACAAATTACACCTATATTGAGACAACAAATATCTCTTTTGTTGGTGTTCCCACTGATGTGCTCCTGGGGGGTCGCACCCTCCAATCGATCCCTCTCATCATCTCCATGGTAATGGCACTAAGATCTATACCAGCGGTAAGGAGACCCGCTCTATCACCAATGCATACAAACAGTCTGAACTGAGAGTAAAGGAACTCGAATCCCCGATAAAGAATCTTGAATCGGAACTTAAGATCCGGCAGGATAAGATCACTCAACTAGAAAGACAGATGCAGAATATGAGAAGTTCGGGCAATATCCAGAATTACAATGCACAGGTTTTGGTTCACAACGGGTTTGTCACTGAATACAATACACGTCTGAGCGAGTATCGTACACTTTTTGCCCAATATGAGAGAAATGCCGGGGTTCACAACTACATTCTCGAACATAATTTCGACAGGCCGGACGTCTATGCATATGTGCAGCAAAATATCCTGATTTAAAAACCGGGTTTTTTCAATTTTCCAATTAAAAATCCCTTATTGTGATAAGAGCGGGATTGGGATTTCCATTGCAGACTTCTGAAGTATTATTCACATCGGTTACCCTTTTTAATGCCATATTGCAATACTGTTCTGAGATATCTATTCCGATAAACCGCCGTCCCTGTTTACGGGCAACAAGGCTTGTCGTACCGGCACCATTGAACGGATCGAGAACAATATCATTTTTGTATGAAAAAAGTTTCATGAGCCTCCGGGGCAGTTCTTCGGGGAACATAGCCGGATGTTCGTAATCCTTCATGCGGGTTTCCGGAGGGAATGTCCACTTCCCGAGCACCCATTCCTTGAATTCATCGGATGTGATATCGATATCTTCACGTTTACCGGTCTTCTTATGCGTCTCCTTGTCAAAGACCTCGATGAATTCCCATGTATATTTGATATAGGGCATGGATGGGGATTTCCAGCTTCCCCATGCGGTATATTTTGCATTGTAATTGTTCTTCTCCCAGAGAAACTCTGCTTTCCAGAGAAGCCCCAGCCTGGCAAGCTGGCGGGAGATGATATGATGAGTCGGGACATAATCAGAAAAAAGAGGCTGGACATTTACAGCCATACGTCCGCCCGGTTTGAGCACCCGTTCGCATTCTATCCAGACCCGCAGAAGTTTTTCGAAATACTCATTCCATTCATGGGTATCATCATGGGGATCCTGTGCATAGGTGTGCCCGAAATTGTAAGGAGGGGATGTAATAATGAGATCGATACTAAGGTCAGGAATACGGGAAAGGACTTCCTGTGCATCCCCGCATACAATGCGGTTTACAAATGAGCGTAATTGTTGAGGTTCAGCAGTGATGAAAGACTTATTGCAATTTTTTGAGCCCTGCCTTACTCTTGCCTTGCCTTCCTTATCCTGAACTTTTTCAGATCTCATGGAAAGTACCCTATGTGTAAATTACCATTGTGCCTGTTAATGATACCT
>JBAXDE010000356.1:0-2103 GCA_037141115.1 Methanomicrobiales archaeon
ATCACTAAAAAAGCGATGGGTTTTTATGCAAAAATCCTAATTGGATGGCCTCTCATGAAAACAGTTGTGACAATGGATATTCTCTGGGGGAATTGTGACCGTGTGCGGAAGCTATAGATCAGATCCAGTTGTCAATCGCCCGCCCTCAACAAAGTGTTCATCACTGGCAAATGAAAGACAGGATCCATGCAACCGGGGGACATTTCCGGTACTGGTGTGCCGTTGAATGATCTCTTGCTATAATCCCATATATGAAATATCATAGCCCGGGAGCCACAGTCCTCTCCAACCATGGCCTGACTTGCACATGTTTTTAATTAGGGTTTCATTAGGATGGGATTTGAAAACCGGGTTGCATTTCTGTATGATAGATTGAACCTTTTTGTTTAAGGATAAAACAATAGGACCAAATAGCGAAAACCATAGACACATTTGAAGGGAAAAATTATGAAAATTCCATTACTTTTAATTCTCTGCCTCCTGTTCTGTCTTATCATTCCGGCAGGAGCGATAAACAGCCTTACTGCAACATTATCCGGTGGCCCGGGTTCTCCGGAAACCCCTCCTCAGAATGCTTCGGTTTACATCAGTGAAGCAAAATCTGTGGTAGCTGAGCGGAACTGGACCAACGCCCTCCTTGTTACAACGAGGGGAATTGCATGGTACCCGGAGAATTCTGACCGTATCTGTCTTCAGGGATACACCTACCGGAAGATGGGGCAGTACGGGAAATCGGTAGAGGTTGTGTCGAAAGCCATCAATCTGGATCCAAAACCGGTCCGGTATGCCAACCGCGGATACGGGTACCTCGCGCTCAGGAATAATTCGGCAGCCCTTGCGGATGCGGATACCGGTATCTCCCTCAATGCCAACTACGCGACAAACTATGGCGTGAAAGCACTGGCACTCGGTGGAATGGGCAGGAACTCTGAAGCGCTCACTGCAATTGATCAGGCACTGGGTCTCGAACCGGAAAATGCCCACTACTGGCATGTGAAAGGTGTTCTCCTCACGGCTTCCGGGAACTGCACGGGTGCGCGTGACACCCTGGGAAAATCCCTTGAACTTGATCCTGATTACGTGCTCCCCTATCCGGGCTTTACCGGTGCGCGTGAAAACCTTGAAAATCTTAACACCACCTGCATACCTGCCGCAATGCAGCCACCTGCAAATCTGCCCCCGACCAAATCCTCCCCCGGGGGAATAGCGGTTGTCAGTTGTATGGTTGCTCTCCTTGTAGTGGGGATAAGAAAGCAATCTTAAAAACTTTTTTTTGGGAATAGATTTTGATCTGACGGTGTCAATAACCGGTTATCAGAAATTGGAACTGCCTTGAACAAGCCCTTAGGCATCAGGCAGTAAAACACAAAAACAGATAAGTAGCGAGGGATGGATTTGAACCATCGGTCTACGGGTTATGAGCCCGTCGGGATATCCTGACTACCCTACCTCGCTTCCTATAGCAGGGATATAATGTAGGCATGACTCGCTGATATACTTACCCCCGGGGACCATCTTTTTCAGGAACCGTTCATCTTTAATTCCTCATTTTCACACACATCCTTATGGATGACGAGATCATAAAGATACGGGAGAAACGAAAACAGGAGCTGAGCGAAAAAATGAGACATCCACCCAAAGTGCCCGTTGTAACTGACGTCCATGAGACCCATTTTGTGGAATTCATCCGCACAAACCAGTATGTCGTGATGGACTTCTGGGCGGAATGGTGCGGACCCTGCCGAAGAATCGCGCCGATTATGGAAGAGCTCTCCATGGAATTTTCCGACAAAGTCGCGTTTGCCAAGTGTAATACTGACGAGAACCAGAAACTCGCGCGAGAGTTCAATATCGATGCCATCCCGGCCATCATGCTCTATGCCAATGGTCAGCTGGTTGACCGTATCATCGGCGCATACCCCAAAGAAGCAATACGGGAAAAGATTGTTAGTAAATTCAGGATTAGATAATTCACTTTTTTAATCACATATTACTGACTTTTGATTATTATACAAAGATAACGTGGTAACGTTCCGTTTTAGGCAATTCCTGTATCCCCTCCAAAACTAAGGGAAAGATCGATATTTTAGTAAATATATACAC
>JBAXDE010000357.1:0-2087 GCA_037141115.1 Methanomicrobiales archaeon
GAGGGAGCCTGTCTTTTGTATGACAGGGGGGGAGGGGGTCCCCCCTCTTGGTTTGGAGAAGGGGGATATGTCCCTCATTCAGATGATATCTTTTTTTATGGGTGCGGGTTAGCGGGTTTACTGCGTTTTTTGTTTAAAAAAATCTGAAGGTTCAGGATCCGTTCTTAGCCGATATCCGCTGGTCATACGTACGGATGGCTCTCAGCAGGTCGATCTTACGGAACATTGGCCAGAACGGGGCACAGAAATAGACTGCCGATTCATGACCGTTTGCCAGCCACGGCAGGAAGTTCGAGGTGCGGTATTCGTTCCCGGTCCGTATGATCAGGTCTACGGGTGGTATTCCTTTTCCCGCGTGAAGGTGCTGCTCAACGGTATGGACATCGATAGTTTCCGGGTCCAGTCGGTTATTATTTACTTCAGTGAGAATCTCACGGGCAGCGAGCACGATCTCGTTTCTTCCCCCATAGGCAAGCGCGATGTTGAGGTTAAATCCCGTATGGTCTTTTGTTGCGGATTCGGCAGCATCGATAGCCGCTTTCAGGTCCCCGGGAAGTAAGGAACGATCCCCTACCATCTGGACGCGTATCTTGTATCGCTCAACCCGCTCATCGGAGAGTACACTGATGAACTTTTCCTTAAACAGGGCAAAGAGATTCCCGACTTCGTCTTGCTTTCTGGAGAAGTTCTCGGTCGAGAACGTATAGAGCGTGACATGACTGATACCGAGCTCGTGTGCCCAGTCCAGCATCTCTTCAGTCTTGTCCGCACCTGCCCGATGCCCGCTGGCGGTATCCATGCCGAGTAGTTTTGCATAACGCCGGTTTCCATCCTGGATAATGGCGATATGATTGGGTACATGCCGGAACTGTATTTTGAGATACCGTTCGTACAGGGGATCGATCAGGGTGCGCAGGATCATAAGGGTGTCATCTCGACAATCATGCCATTGTTGGGGTATCGCTCGATGACGAACTTCTCGCCTTTCATCTCATCAGCGAATTTTGCGAGCAGCCACCATGCCATTTCGATCCGGTCCCCGCAGTCTTCGTAACTGTCCGGTTCGCACTTGTCTTTGCAGAGTAAAAGGCAGGCGCTCTTATCGGTTTCTGAGGGTTTTATTACGCCATAGACAACCGTCCCATCCTCAGTGATCTCATCAAATGGCCGGGCGGTGTTCTGTGCTACCCGTTTTAATCGTTCCCGCAACTGTACCGAGTCCTTGAACCCGGATGAGCACCAGTGCACCTTGTCGTGCCGGCACAATTCTTCCGCCCAGCCTTTTGCCCCATCAATGGCATTGTGCAGTTCATCGGCAAGTTCGTATCCCCGCTCCCGCATCTGGTACGCGTTTGACTCTCCCCATTCCAGTTCATTGATATTGAGGAAGTCAACGTAGGGAAGGGCCGGTATCAGGTGTTCGAGCCCGGGTAATGCCGGTATCTCGATCCCGATATCAAAGCCCATCTCTTTTGCCCGTTTTGCCGACCGGATGAAATCCGATTCAAGGATCTTCTCCCAGCATTCCTGCGGGGGATGGAGGCGAATCTCATCAACAAGTCCCTGCATCTTTGAGAGTTCTGTATCGGTCGGAGCCTTTGCAGTATACAGGTGGATCTGGTGCTCCTTGCCGAAATGTGCTTTGAGCAGCTGGCAGTATGCGGTCACCTTGTCAAGAACAAGGAGCGGTTCTCCCCCGGTGATACCGGTACCCAGCGCACTCATGCTCTCGGCAACCTCAATGATCTGTGCAGGGATATCTACCGGGTGCTCGTTTGCAAATACCGTATCGGTCCCCTTCCGCTCGGAAGAGAGCGGGCAGTACCAGCAGGAGCGGTGGCACCGTCCCGTAACAAAGAGGACCATCTTTGCGCCCTGGTGACAGAGAATGCAGCCTTGTGAGAGTGTCATGGTTATACAGCAGAATCTTAAGAGAGATTTCTTTATACTTTTTTGAGAGCAAAGCACAAAACTCTTCTGAGTAATTTCTTAGAAATCCAAAAGAGGGGATGGGAGTTTTGTTCCTCATTAGAGAGGCCGTTGCCTAACTAACAAAAAGAGTAATTCGGGTTAATGAAATATTCCAG
>JBAXDE010000358.1:0-2077 GCA_037141115.1 Methanomicrobiales archaeon
TGAAAAGGGATTTAAAAATACAAACCGATTGTTCTTAACAAAAGATGATCTGGAGGATTTGAATGCAACCACAATATCAGACAGGGTATGACCGGGCGATCACCGTTTTTTCCCCCGATGGCAGGCTCTACCAGGTGGAGTATGCCCGAGAAGCAGTAAAGAGGGGAACTACCGCCGTTGGTATCAAGGCAAAGGACGGCGTTGTCCTGATTGTTGACAAGCGAGTGAGCTCCAAGCTCCTTGAGGCGTCATCAATCGAGAAGATCTTCAAGATCGATGAGCACATCGGCGTTGCATCATCCGGTCTTGTTGGTGATGCACGCGCCCTTGTTGACCGTGCACGCGTGGAGTGCCAGATCAACCGGGTCTCCTATGATGAACCCATCGAAGTCGAAGCTCTCTCAAAGAAACTTTGCGATCACATGCAGACGCTCACCCAGTACGGCGGTATCCGCCCGTACGGCACGGCCCTGCTCATCGCTGGTGTAAGTGACGGGGATTGCCGTCTCTTCGAGACCGACCCCTCCGGCACCCTGCTTGAGTACAAGGCAACGGGTATCGGTATCGGCCGCCCGGCTGCCATGAAGGTCTTTGAAGAGGAATATACTCCTGAAATTGAGGTCAAGGACGCAATCCTTCTCGGTCTCAAGGCACTTCACTCCGCTACTGAAGGCAAGTTCGATATGGATACCGTTGAGATCGGTGTTACCGGGCGCGAAATCCCTCTCTTCAAGAAGATGAGCCGGGAAGAAGTTGCCGTGTATGTAGCACAGTTCAAACAGTGATCATCTGACCTGACATGATACCGCTCGAAAAGTCCACCGTTGCGCGCCTCGAAAGTTTCGGGGAGCGCTTCGAAATTCTCGTTGACCCCGAAATGGCAGCGATGGTAAGGCAGGGCCAGGCCATCGACATTGAAGATGTAGTTGCAGCCCTCAATGTGTTCAGCAATACCTCCAAGGCGACCCGCGCTCCTGATGAGGCACTCTTAAAAGTCTTCCATACTACGGACTTCGAGACTATCGCGCGCCGTATCATTGAGAAAGGTGAGATTCATCTCACCTCCGAACAGCGCAAACGCATGATTGAGGACAAACGTCGCCAGGTGGTCCATTTCATTGCGCGCCATGCTGTCAACCCCCAGACCGGGCACCCGCATCCTCCCCACCGTATCGAGATGGCAATGGAAGAGGCACGCGTGAACATCGACCCGTTCAAGCATCTCGATGAGCAGGTAAAAGAGACGGTAAAACTCCTGCGCCCTATCCTGCCGATTCGGTTCGAAGAACTCCGGCTTGCTATCCGTATACCTGCGGATTATGCAGCAAAAGCCTATGGTGATATTGCAGCTGGCTGCACCATGGAAAAGGATGAGTGGCAGAAAGATGGATCATGGGTGTGCGTGGTTCGCATCCCGTCAGGAATCCAGATTGATTTCTATGATCTCATCAATAAAGTCTCAAAGGGCGAGGGTCAGGTAAAGATCCTCAATCAGGTATATTAATTCAGACGACAAATATAGCAAGACAGATCGGGGATTATCCATTATGGCAAGCTCCACACATAAAGCAAAAGGAAAAGTGACAAGAAGTGCCGGACGTTTTGGCTGCCGGTACGGTCGATTCGTACGGAAGCGAGTAGCAGATATTGAAGCTGTTTCAAGAGCACTTCACACCTGTCAAAAATGTGATATGGTGGCGGTTCAGCGAAAAGGAACCGGTATCTGGGAATGCCGCAAATGCGGGTTCAAGTTTGCTGGCGGTACCTATGTGCCGCAGACGCCGGCAATGAAGATTGCCAAGCGTGCAATCGACAGGGCTGTAGCAGAAAAAAGGAATTAAACTGATCTAATATGGCAAGTTCATACAAATGTGCACGGTGCAAGCAGAAAGTTGAGATCGACGTCAATGTACGGTGTCCTTACTGTGGACACCGTATTCTGTTCAAGGAACGCGGCGCTGCTATCAAAGAGATGAAAGCCCGGTAACCGCACATTCAGGCATTAAGCCTGAACTAAAATACTTTGTTACTGTTTACAGTGACACCAGAGCTGCTGCTGGGACGAACGGTTCTCCAT
>JBAXDE010000359.1:0-2072 GCA_037141115.1 Methanomicrobiales archaeon
TGCTGGCGCTGCAAGACGCCCATCGAGATCCTTTCAGAACGCCAGTGGTTCGTGAAGATCAAGCCGGCTGAGATATCCGAGGCCGCACACCAGATCAAATGGTTCCCCGAGCACATGCTGCTCCGGATGGAGAACTGGGTGGACCAGATGGAATGGGACTGGTGTATCTCCCGCCAGCGTATCTTTGCCACCCCGATTCCGGTCTGGTTCTGTAAGAAATGCGGTGAGATGACGGTTCCTGAAGACAAGGACCTGCCCGTTGACCCCACGCAGGTCAGCCCGAAACATCCCTGCAAGAAATGCGGCAGCACGGAATTTGCCGGCGAAGTCGATGTGCTCGATACCTGGATGGACTCATCCATATCGGTGCTGAATGTCACCGGCTGGGATGGCAGCGGAACGCCACCGTTCTTCCCGGCCCAGATCCGCCCGCAGGGTCACGATATCATCCGGACCTGGGCATTCTATACCATCCTGCGCTCGGTGGCACTCACCGGCCAGAAACCCTGGGACGAGATCCTGGTCAACGGTATGGTGCTGGGCGAAGACGGTTTCAAGATGAGCAAGAGCCGGGGCAACATCATTGTTCCCGAAGAGATCGTCTCGAAGTATGGCGCTGATGCGCTCCGCCAGTGGGGAGCCATGGGCGCAGCAACGGGCTCTGACATCATGTTTAACTGGAATGATGTCGTCGCAGCCTCCCGGTTCCAGACCAAGATGTGGAACATCACCAAGTTCGCTCTTATCCAGCTGGAGAAAGAGGGCTTTGATGAGAAGGCGCAGATCACGGCGCTCGCGGACCGCTGGCTGCTCGTCCGGCTCTCAGATACTGTAGAGGCGGTGAGCAATGCGCTGGAAGCCTACCAGTTCGATGTCGCCCTCAAGGCCATCCGCGAATTTGCCTGGGAAGTGCTGGCGGACAATTATATCGAGCTGGTCAAGGGTCGGCTGTACAAGAGTGATGAATCGAGAAAGGGTGCCTGCCTTGCGCTGCACACCGCATTCGATGCCCTCTGCCGGCTGCTCGCCCCCTTCACCCCGTACTTTGCCGAGGAGTGCTACTCGCACATCAGCCCGGGCAACAGCGTGCACAAGCAGCCCTGGGTCTCCTTCACGTACGATGACGATGCAGCCCGGCTTGAGGGAAACCTGCTCGTTCAGGTTGTTGCCGAAGTGCGGAAATACAAGCATGACGCCGGTCTTGCCCTCAATGCCCCACTGGGGAAAGTCACCATCTATGCTCCCCACACGGTCAATGATGAAGGCGATACCGGACGCACGCTCAACGCTGATGTCCACTGGCGCACGGATGTTGCAAAACTCGACCGGGTGATCACCGATATCGACTTTAACCGCTCGGTGATTGGACCAACATTCCGTAAACAGGCAGCGGCCTTCATGGCTGCGATCAAGGCACTCACGCCGGCAGAATTGGCAAACCCTCCGGCAACAATTATGCTGGAAGGAACGGAAACCGCAATTCCCGAGAATGCCTTTACGCCAAAATATTCCTACATGGAAGAGGGCGCACAGGTCGACGTGATCACGGTCGGCGATGTGATCCTGACGATCGCGAAGTCGTGATTTTTTAATTTTTTTTTTACGATTCAATTTTTTCGTGTTCGCTCATTAAAAAAATACGAGGGTGACCCCTTTCGCTCTCCAACAATCTCCGGTACCTGCCTGTCCCGGTGCCCGTTCCTGTTCCGGACAATCGCCAAACGGCAAACGATCACTGGCTCAAGGTTGGGCCCGTTACGCGGAGAGAGGTCAGCCCCCGGGTTTCGGAAGAGACGATGCCTTAAAAAAAGATTCGAACTCTAATACACTTCTTCATGTGAACCAATATCGATCAGTACAACGTGTGTCCGGCTTTCATCGATAAAACCGAAAACGAGGCGGTGCTCGTACGTAATCCTGAACGACCAGAGTCCTTTCAGGACCCCGCTCAAAGTATGGGTTTTCAAGGAAGGATGAAACGGATCTTCTTCAAACTGAACAATCTTTTTTGCAAATTGTGCCTTCAGTTCCGGGTGCTGGTTCGACCACTTCTTGTAGATCTTCTTGAACCG
>JBAXDE010000360.1:0-2065 GCA_037141115.1 Methanomicrobiales archaeon
ATAATATATTTGTGACCGGATTTATACCTTCCCCCACTTTTTCGAGAGGATACTTAATTTTTTTTGATTGGGCTATATTGTTGAGAAACGGATTGATATCAAAAATATGTTCATCCGGATTTTCAAGAATCTGGTAATTCCCAAGATCACTGATTGTGAGAAGAATTTCATCCGGTAGTGCCGAAAGATCGTGTTCATCCCAGAATTTTTTATGATTATCAAACACTTCTACCGATTTTATAAATGGCTCCATATGTGCGATTAGCACTTTACCCATAGGAGTTAACTTAAAATTTTTCTCTTCGCGTGTGATGAGATGTTCTTCTTCAAGGATCTTGATTTGCGGCAGCATTCCGGTTGAACTGACATCGAGTGCGGTTTTGATCTCATCCCAGCTTTTTGGTCCACTGTTTAACAGAATCAGGAGATTTCTTTGTTTATCGGATGCGGAAATAATGCTTAACAGATCGGTCATGGTTGCACAGATCAATGAATTCTACTAGAATTATCTACTTTTGAGGGTAAAAAAGGCTTCACCCTCAAGAAAATATTTCAATCCCCCGAAGATGAGCTGAAGATAAGTTCAATGATGAAGTTGACCTGAAAGAAGATACGAGGCATAATCCTATATAAGGGCATGTCCGGTGCCCGTTCCTGTTCCGGCCAATCACCAAACGACCCACACTTCCCGGCCCACGGCTGCCCCCATGCATAAGGCAGGCCAGCCCCCGGGTTTCAGCGGGACGAATGGGGGGCCCTGGTACGTGTGAATGTTCTCTGACGTGAAATATCACCGAGCCGTGGCGTAAGCCCGATCCCCAAAACCGTCCTTCCTTGCGACCCCTGACGGGATCTTTTCAAATAATGTACGCCCGAATTTCCCGATCCATAGAAGCAACTTCCGGACGGGCATTAAATTCCTCAATCAAATGAACCGGAACATCTGCTCTGAATCCTGTGGCGGGATACGGGCCAGCATAGTGAATATTGACATTCTCATTTTCAAGCAGGTCAATGATCGGTCGCGTATAATTTTCGAATAATAGCCTGTTTGCTGAATAATATTCATTCAATTGCTCTTCAGTAAACGACCCTGACGGCATTCGTATGACTCTTGGGGGTTTTGTGTGTGATACAGTCACCTTAAGGATTTCATCAGGTTGCCGTTGCAGCATTTCTTTAATTAATTTGTGGGATGCTTTGGTAGCGACAATTTTCCTGACCTCCGGCCTTTGCGCCAGTTCTTCCATGAAGGGGGGCGGTGCCAGGACTTCGATTGACGGCGAGGTCTGCCCGATGTAATCGACAGTATATCCCTCGCCCCTCACATAATCAACAACCGGCTTTGTGTATTCCAAGTAATAATCACGTTGTTGTTCGCGAAAGACTGCCATCTCTGCCAAGGTCAAATTCGTCCCGGGTTCTCCCAGTATTCCCGGGGACTCTTCCAGTACGACCCAGACACGGGAGTAATCGATCTTGTTTGTGGAGTTTATAATCGCCCATACGCCAACATCGAACTTTCCGTAATCCCCGGAGGAATTCATAACTATCATTTTAACGTTCATGTTCTGCGTTGAGGATCCGGGTAGTATATCGCTCGTCACATTCCTTACCACGAATGCAACCTGATCCGTTGTTCCGACATACCAGATCCCCCCAAAGACCAGAAAGTCATCAGGGTTTACATAAAAATTCTGTGCATCTTGAACAATCCGTCTCGCGTCAGGAATATCATTCCCGGTGTTCATTCCATTTTTATACCAGGAAATAACCTGTCCGGAAGAAATCCCGGCACTCACATTAAGACAACTTTCCCCGACATACACATCCCCACCAGCCTGAATAGGATACCGGTAACCCTGGCATGAGGGGGGATGGGCCGGCGGGATTATTGTTACCATAGTATTCTGGCGTCCGGGATTGGGAACCTGAGTTTTCTGGATACTATTCCCCATACCGATCCAGAATACGATGATAATGATGACAAGAATTACAAAAAAAGAAAATATGATGATAGTGTAAACAATTTACTGTAAAATCGAAAACGCCCTGATCTCTAATC
>JBAXDE010000361.1:0-2064 GCA_037141115.1 Methanomicrobiales archaeon
ACTTTTTCCCGGTTGGCCGTCCAACAATTTGTACGGCTCGTTGGACCGGCTCAAATAGTCCAGCACAAAATCATAATTTATTTAAACGTGTGTAAGGTAATACTCCATGAGGTGAGTTAACCTTGACATATGGAATTGAATTTGTACCAGGAAATGTCAACGTAAAGCAAGTCGTCAACTATTGTAAACTTGCAGAATCCAAAGATATCGATTTCGCATGGATCACAAACCACTACAACAACCGCCACTGCTACCCCACCCTCGCAGCCATCGCGCAGGCGACCACGTCCCTTAAGATGGGACCGGGTATCATGAACGCATTTACCGACACCCCAGCAGCAATGGCATCTTTTGCCTGCACGCTGAACGAGATTTCCGATGGACGTGCTGTCCTCGGTATCGGTCCAGGTGACCTCTCCACGCTCCCGAAGCTGGCAATCAGCCCCGACAAGCCGGTCGGACGCCTCGAGGAAGCCGTTGTCCAGATTCGCAAGCTCTGCGCCGGTGAAGAAGTCAAGAAGTCAGGAATGCAGTTCTTTGACTATGACGGTGCAAAGCTCACCGGTGTCACCCTGCCCGGAAAGAAGGGTATCCCGATGTACATCGGTGCACAGGGACCCAAGGTTCTTGACCTCGCCGGAAGGATCGGCGATGGTGCATTGATCAATGCATCCAACCCCAAGGACTTCGCCATTGCAATCCCGATCATCAAGGCAGCCTGTGAAAAAGTAGGCAAGAAGAACTTTGATATCGGTGCATACACTGCAATGTCAATCGACCAGAGCGAGAAGAAGGCCCGCAACTCAGCAAAGATTGTTGCAGCATTCATTGCAGCCGGCTCACCGCCAGACCTCCTCACCCGCCACGGACTCGACCTGAACAATGTTGCCAAGATTAAGGTAGCACTCGGATCGTTCGACTTCAAGACGGTTGGAGAACTCGTTGGAGACAAAGAGATCGATGCATTCACCATTGCAGGAACACCTTCAATGGTCAAGCAGAAATGCGAAGATCTCACCAAGGCCGGTGTGACCCAGATCATCTTCGGCTCACCCCTTGGTCCAGACATGACCAACTCGATCCGCCTGCTCGGCAAATACGTCATTTAAGCGCGGACCAATACCTGTCAGGAAATTCCCTGGAAATGGGGAATGCTTCCAGGCAGGTATAATTAATCATTTTTTTCATTTTCCAGAATCTTCTGGATTATTCCTGAACGAACTACCCATGATTGTATTGCCGGGGTCGTGTGTTCTATCGCCAGATATGCCTGCATGCACCCGGTAGTTGGGACTTAAAGGTAATGTGGATACCTTAAGATTTGCCGTCTGTTGCTCCGTTCTCTCTTATTGACAGAAGTCTTTCAAGAGCACCTGTTGAGGATCTTTTTCATTGTTTTTATGATACGTGATCTCTTGTATCCTTCACAATGTCGTTCAGATTTCCATTCTTTTTGATAATGAACCCGTTAGGATCCATGCTGGTAAGTGCATAGCGCAAAACCAGGAGCCGTTTAAAAAAAAATCGCGATCGCTCTTGCGCCAAATTTATTTCAATCGACCCCTTAGCCCCTGCCTGAAATTTTTCAATCGACCTTTGATGGTAATTTCCGGATCATCTCACCGGAGAATCAAAAATTTTGTAGCATGAACATGCCTTTTGTAGCATAATTATCCAATTGTAGCCTCACTAACTAACACCCTGTGATCGCGATTGAAATTTTTTCAGCAGGGTCTGTCATGAAAATATGTTTTAAAAAAAGGTACATTGAGCATAGAAAAAAACCTGGGACGATTACAATTGATCCTGCTTGGGTGTTCGAGTATTGTCCGTTGACTGGGATTGAAAAGCGAGTGCAAACGACTATCTGATCCTGCCGGAAATAGTAACCTGAACAGGTATGTTTTCGATCAGGAATGTTGTCACCGGCAGGGGCACACTACAATATCGTGAGGAGCATCTTACCGGACTCAAGTGCAGGATCAGTCCGGATCGTCTAAAAAGGCAGATTGATCCCAAGTTTGCCACTAAACGGATAAAAGTGTTCTTGGTCTAATTGATTTA
>JBAXDE010000362.1:0-2062 GCA_037141115.1 Methanomicrobiales archaeon
TTGCTGATCCTGAATAGACATCCCAAAAAACGAAGTGTCCAAAATAGCCTTTGTTTGCCAAAAGGAGCCCGTTTTTAAAAATAGGTCCTGGTTAATTTCCGATACTCCCCAAGGCCCTTCCCACCGAAGAGACCGACGAACATATACCAACCAATCAGGATCCTAATGATTGAACCCGGTATCCCGGATAATCTCCGTCGGAGAAAACCCTTCTCCGACGTAAACCCCATTCGGAAAACAGGGGTTCCTTTCGATCAGCCCCACTCCAGCCTGATCTTAAGGGAGATCGGCCATCCAATTGAGCCTAATTGCGCACTTTTAACAATCAGACGTGAATTTTTCAAATCTGGGCACGTAGCACGGAGATAAAAACGAATTTACATCCATTTTCCCTGAATTCCGCACATTTGCTGATCCTGAATAGACATCCCAAAAAACGAAGTGTCCAAAATAGCCTTTGTTAGCCAAAAAGAGCCCGATTTGAAAAAGGGGTCCCGGTCCTTTTTCGATACTCAAGATGGACTGTCATTACCGATGAGAACGATGAAAAAGACTGTACCCGGAGGAAGGTGTATCATCAGGTATACACCGGGAGAGTATTCCCGCAGTCCCGGCAGTCATCATCCAGGGAGTTCCGGCAGGATACGTTCCGTTCCCGCCCGTGTTTTCAACTGCGGGCACACCGGCATTTCCCGGATTTTTCATTACGGCCGAACCGGCCAATCACGCTCATGTTCCAATCCCCACCCCCTCCCGGTCCAGTTCAACAAGTCCCACATCCTGCACCCGGAAAAACCGCAGCGCGTAGCGCGGGGAGCAGAGCCAGAGCTCGCGGGAGATCCCCGCGCCGGAAGCCGTGAGCCGGATACCCGCAAGCAGATCCGCGAGATCGCGTTCGATTTCCTGCACAGTACAACCGAGCCGGCGTACACATTTCATCGCGACATGGGCATCGCAGGTTCGCCCGAATATCGTGAAACTGAATATCGCGGCCGGCTCGTACTGGAAGTGCTGCACTTTCCCGCGTCGCTCTGCGATGGGGTCTGCTTCCTTCCGGGCCCGGACCGGCAGGCGCCCGCGGGTCATGGGAGAACTCCATCCTTTTGGACCGGGCATTCGTGGACCAGAGGGTATTCAACAGGCAAACAGGATTGTTCCGGGTAACGGTCGTGCAGGTCTATAGCAACATCTCCAGGGTTTTTGGTACGGGCCGGCTGATGGCTCCGGCTTTATCCGGGTAAATCAGCCAGGCAAAGTTGTTCCGGTGAAATTATTCGCAAAGGGATATAGGCTTTGTAGTCAGCAGGACGGGAGGCTATCTCACGCGGCCGTTCGATCACCGCGAGCACCGAATGGTCGTTAGAAAAGATCCATGATAGGATAATATATGATATTGGCGATTGCCAAAAATATTCCGGGCTGGTTATCTCCCGAACCGCTTGTACCGCTTATGCGCTTCTTCTATTGTCATCACTTCGAGAATGTTAACAATCGCTCCCGGCAGAACATCAAAAAAAGCGGTAGAGGAATGAGCAATATGCATCCGGCAGTGACCATTCTGCAACAACTCAACATCCGGGGCCGTATACGGATCTTCAAGTTTCAGCAGGTGCAGTTTGACAATCCTGCGATCTTTTGCCGGCAGGCTGTTAACGTACTGCAGCGCCCGCTTGTCGATGTTTACTCTCACGACGCATCTCTTTTTTTAAGACTGTGTATTCGGGATCGCTGTCGAGTGAGACAAATTCTCCCTCTGCTGCGATTGAATCCAGGTGGGCAATAAAATCCTGTCGTTTCCGGTCCTGCAGTACCCGGTCGATCACATCCCCGTACCGTTCTCCGGGTTCCCGAATTGACATCAGGGCTTGTTTGGTATCCGTTGACACGAGCACTTTCTCGGTAAAAGGAGTACTGTTCTTTGCCATAATCTTAATTCTCCATTTCTGGCTAAATGTACCATTTGGTCTTTTGGACATTAAATATACGCATCATGCCCTGATCAGTTACTCCCCAAGTTTGCCACTAAACGGATAAAAGTGTTCTTGGTCTAATTGATTTATGC
>JBAXDE010000363.1:0-2040 GCA_037141115.1 Methanomicrobiales archaeon
CTTTCGGTTGAATAATAATTGTGGAGATCTGGTTTTTACTGCGGATTGTGGGATAAGTAGTAACTTTTCAGTAATAAAACAACCAAGGATGTTTCCGTTCTCTTCCCCTAAAGAGGTACTCATTTGAAACGTTACCAATGCAAAATAACTACGATCAGAAATACCACTGCCTGTGGTCTGCAGGTATTCTCGATCTCAGTTATCGTATCGAGATAATTCACGAACCTGAAGTATTGTATTTGATGAGTTCTCTGAATTTTTTTTGTTAAATATTAAAAAACAATGTTTTTATTATCACAGGTGAAATGGGATTTTACAACCCGCCATTATCTCAAACGGGAATACACACATACTGGACCTGACACCTATGATTAATGTTGGAGTGCTTGGAGCAACGGGTGCGGTAGGTCAGCGATTTGTTGAACAGCTAGCGGATCATCCCTGGTTCAATTTATCGACACTCGCCGCATCGGATCGCAGCGCGGGAAAGCCCTATGAAAAGATCGTGAACTGGCGTCTTGACACACCATTTCCCGAAAATATTGGAAAACTCAAAATTGTACCCACTTCGCCAAAGGCGATGAAGGATGTAGATCTGGTATTTTCAGCCCTTCCGGCAGAGATTGCCCTGGATGTGGAGAAAGAATTTGCCGATGCCGGGATCGCGGTCTGCAGCAACGCGAGTTCCTACCGGATGGAAAAGGATATTCCTTTAGTTGTTCCTGAAGTGAATCCGGAACACCTCGGACTCATTGATGTCCAGAAAGATGCCGGAAGGGACGGTTTCATCGTAACCAACCCGAACTGTTCCACTATCGTGATGGTGACAGCACTTGCCCCGTTAATGAAGTTCAAATTCACGGATATACGCGTCTCAACCATGCAGGCCATCTCCGGTGCGGGATTTGCCGGTGTAGCGGCTATGTCCATCTATGACAATGTCATCCCGTATATCGGCAAAGAAGAAGAGAAGATGGAGACCGAGACGCTCAAGATTATGGGTACCCTGAAGGGAAATAAAGTCACCAATGCCCCGTTCAAGGTCAGCGCCAGCTGCCACCGGGTGCCGGTCATTGACGGGCACACAATGGCGGTCTGGGTTGATATCAAAGAACCGGTAGATACCCTCAGAAAGGCCTACCACTCCTACAAACCCCCCATCAAAGGACTACCAACTCAACCCGCTGAATCCATCCACTTCTTTGATGAGGAACCCGACAGGCCGCAGCCCCGTCTCGACCGGATGAGGGGAAAGGGAATGACCGTTTCTGTCGGGCGCCTGCGCGAAGGGGTCCGGTTTGTTGCAATGGGACACAACACGATCCGTGGAGCTGCCGGTGCCAGTGTGATGAATGCAGAACTCATTGTAAAGAAGAAGTATCTCTAAAAAACCAGGATAATGTTATGCAGCAACTCAGAGAGAATACCGTATTTGTCGGCAATAAACCGGTAATGAACTACGTACTTGCCGTAGTTACACAGTTTAACAATGGCGCGGAGCAGGTAGCAATAAAAGCCCGGGGCAAGGCAATCTGCCGGGCTGTCGATACCGCGGAGATCTCCTTAAACCGGTTTTTGGAAGGGGTCACCAAGAAAGAGATCATCACATCAACTGAAGTCATTGATACCGATTCCGGCAAGACCAATGTCTCAAGTATAGAGATCATCTTAACAAAATAAAATTATTTTTTCCTACTTTTTTAGTTCTTCAGTACAAAAATGATCGATCGAATCGATAAGAACCTTTTTCGCCCGTTTGACCCGGGTCTCATTGTCTGAAAAGAAATCCACTGCAATATACCTAAGAGCCAGGGTATAAAACTGGTAATGCGGAAATGTGCGTTCAAACTCGGTGATCTTATTCATTGCAGCCTTTTTATCCTGGTTCAGCAGGTCAAAGGAGAGATCAAAGAGTTCAATAATGGCTGCAGGCATCCCTTTTGTAATGGCAAGTTTCCTAAAGCTCTGGTACGTGATCTTCTTTGTTACCCAAGTTTGCCACTAAACGGATAAAAGTGTTCTTGGTCTAATTGATTTATG
>JBAXDE010000364.1:0-2038 GCA_037141115.1 Methanomicrobiales archaeon
GAGAGGTTGCACCTTCTGCATCTATTGGGATCAAACTGGCAAAGTTAGGTTACAATAACCGGACATCGTCGATGATGCCATTGAAGTCTGATAAATTTTCAGATGAAGACTTTTAAAAAAAGGTTACCTGCCCCAAGGCGCCGACTCATTCGTGCCAAGGAACGCAAGAGCATTCTCCCCGTACTCCACCGGTGCATAATGGGACCCGACATGCGGGAGTCCCTTGAACCGCACGAGCCACGAGCCATTGATCTGCCCGGCCATCTGGACCGTAACTGCTTCGGGCGTCATGACATCATCCGTCCCCACCACGAGCATGACATCCTTGTTGATCCCGGAAAGACCGGCATATGAACCGTTCCAGGCCAGGTTTGCCTGTGCCTCCCGGCGGACACCCGCGGTCTGGTTGGGATCGATTCCCACAACTTCGATCGTGTAAAACAGTCTCTTGGTCTCGGGAATCCGGATGCTGTAGGTAACAGAATCGAGCACCAGTTTCCGCACGCGTTCAGGGTGCGAGATGACCAGCTGCTGGGAGACGGTTGAGCCCATCGAGACCCCGTATACGTGCATGCTGTCATACCCGAGTGCCGTCATGAGCCCGGCTGCATCGTCCGCGTACAGGGCGATCGTTGGTGTGGCATTATTGTCACCGCTGTACCCCATGCCCCGGTGGTCGTAGGTATAGACATGGTATTTTGTGGCAAGGATGCCGATGAAGGTCTGGTTCCACGTATCGATGGTTGCCCCAAATCCTTCAATCATCAGCAGGGGCTCACCGGAACCAAACTCCCGGTACCCCAGTGAAACCCCGTTGACCTGGGCATACTTGACGGGTGTTGCATTATACGATACAGCGGGATGTGACGTGACTGCCGGAACTGCCGGGGCCGTGGGAGCCGGGCAGGTGCCGGAGGAGGTATCCGTACAACCTGCCACCGCGAGAAGGCAGATAGTGAAGGCAATTGCCAGAATTGTTATCAGTTTCTTGTTCATGGAGGATCCTCTTAAAACCGATCGATCAGCAGGAAAAACCGGGTTGTGACCTATTGGCAACAAAAGAAAATAATATTTCGCAATCGTTCTTAAATAAAAAAAATTACACACTCCAGGGCGCCGACTCATTTGTGCCGAGGAACGCGAGTGCATTCTCCCCATACTCTACGGGAGCATAATCGGATCCGGCATGCGGAAGTCCTCGGAACCGCACGAGCCAGGACCCATTGATCTGCCCTGCCATACGCACCGAGATCGCATCGGGTGTGAGCTCGTCTGCGGTACCAGAAACGAGCATGACATCCTTATGGATCCCTGAAAGGCTGTCCCATGACCCGTTCCACGCAAGATCTGCCTGTGCCTCGTTACGTACTCCCCGGGGAAAGGTGGAATTGGCATTGACCGTTTCAATAATCCCGAGCAGTTTTTGTGTCTCGGGAATCCGGATGCTGTATACATTGGAATCCAGGACCAGCTTTCGTACGCGTTCAGGGTGATCGATGACTAACTGCTGGGAGATCGATGACCCCAGCGAGACCCCGTAGACATGCATGCTGTCATACCCGAGTGCCGTCATGAGCCCGGCAGCATCGTCAGCGTACTGGGAGATCGTTGGTGTGGCATTATTGTCACTGCTGTATTTCATCCCCCGGTGGTCGTAGGTATAGACATGATATTTCGAGGCGAGGACGCCGATGAAGGTCTGGTTCCACGTATCGATGTTTGCGCCAAATCCTTCAACCATCAGGAGGGGTTCACCGGCACCGAACTCCCGGTATCCCAGTTTAACCCCATTAACTTCTGCATACTTGACGGGTGTCGCATTTAACGAAACGGCCGGATGTGGCTGTACTGCCGGAGTCACCTGACATGTGGCGGGTTGGACCGTGCTGGATGTACTCGTACACCCTGCCGTGGCAAGGAGGCAGATGATGAGTGCAGTTGCCAGGGTAAACATTAGTTTCTTGTTCATAACAAAATCCTCGTATTCGTATCCTCTCGAAAAACACGGGTCAGCTTTGAGAACAACCCCGTCGTCTCA
>JBAXDE010000365.1:0-2032 GCA_037141115.1 Methanomicrobiales archaeon
TTTGCCAGTAAACCCGAAAGGTTGGTTTGCCCTATTTTTTGGAGGGGATACGTATTTTCTCGTGATCGCTCGGGTTCACTTGCTTGAGAAGCCGAGATTTTATGAAAGTCTCTTTCATCGCCACGCGCAAAAAAGAGTCATATATCGGGGTGAGGAGCCGTAACCTCAGGGCAGGGATAAATTTTCCGGCAGGCACGCTGTTTCTCACCTCGGGCATAGTTCAAATCGTAACGGTAGTAAATCCCGGGTGACCCCCGGAAAAAGGGTTATCAATATCGGAACCTGTCAGTTTGCCCACCCGTCAGGTAGTCGCCGAAGGAAACTGATCTGGTCGTTCAATGACAACTGCCGCCTTTTTTATTCTCGTCCTCTGTTTTTCCTGTGCTCTTTTGTTTATCCTCGCCTTCCTTGGTACCGTCACCATGGTTGTGCTGCTCTCCTCCGTGGGATCCCCCGCAGCCACCACCACTTTGTTCCCCGCTCTGTCCTCCGTGACTGCCATGTCCTCCCATCATCACAAGGTGCAGCCCGATGAAAATCACGATGAAGATGATCGTTGAATACGCTGCAAGATGTGCCTGGTGTACGATGATGAAGTACGCTGCCACAATGATCAAAAGTCCGACGAGGAGGTATCCGTAGATCCCGGTCCTCTGGAACCATCCTTTGATCCCGCTCATGTCTCCGCCGCAGCAACCCATTAGAACTCCTCCTCCCGGATTATCTCATAATTTTTCATGCTGTTTTCTCTCCTTTTGCAAAGTAATTGTAGATATATGCAAACGCAGCACCGCCAATAAGTCCGTAAATAAACATCCAGAACGTCATGATGCAGGCACCGAACCATGTCGGGGAATAACCCGGATGGAAGCTGCCAATGAGATTGATATAAGCGAGTCCTGTCCCGGTGACCACCGCAACGTGAGCGATCACGAACGTGAACGCCCCGATTACGATTCCTGATGCAAGTGCCAGTGCTTTTACATTCAGTTGCATATCGAGTCTCCTGATTTCCCTGTTTTGCGAATATCCAGAAAAAAATATGGTTATACCTTATCTTTCTGGAGTTGTTTGACGAACCAGATTATTGCAAGGATCCCGACAACCATCCAGATGATGAAGAACAGGACAATGAGGATCGAACCGCCGGTCATGAGACCCGCATCCATCATACCGGCTCCACCCATCATCCCGGCACCGCTGTAAACTCCCCCGGTTCCCATCATGCCGTAATAATTCTGGCCGTTGGTTCCCATCATGCCGGGGTAGCCACCCAAGTTTTGTCCATTGCCGCCCGTCATCCGGGTCACCATCATGTTCGAGGCGCCGGGATACTTGTTCATGATCTCGACCATGCGGGCCTGATCCGTTGAACTGATACTACCCGCCATCATCTTCGTGACAAGTCCCTGCATCTCATCGTGCATGGGTTGTCCCATTGCGCTGACTTCGACAGATTGCATCATCTGGACGCCCCCGGCGCCCATCATGCCGGACCCGCCCATCATTCCCGGCCCATATCCGTAAGTTCCATTGCCGGCCGCCAGTCGCTGGCAATTGTCCATCATGTCATTGTCAATTGCCGCAACCGTTCCAACCATTACGAGGCCGATGAGGACCATCAGGATACTCACGGCAAAAGCCCGTCGCATTAAACCACCGATCTGTTTCATATTTCAGCTCCTGCGCTCCGGCTCCATCGATTTTTCTCATGCTGACACGAGCAGATACTACCAGAGTGTACGAGACAATAGTGGAATGGTGTTATTGTACCTATGCATGGATCCCCAATCTCCGCATCAAATTCAGCGTTCCCGGAAAAAGTTGGACATCTCCATTTAGTTCCTGAAGCGGATAACGTTCCAAAATATAATATAGTACAAACAGACAACATTAGTAATTCACATATGTGAATTCACATAGTGGTATTGGAAATTACAGGAACATCCATGACAACAATCCCAATGGCAGTTCTGTCTGTTTTCGCCAACTCAAAAATGATCCAGAGCGCCAATCCGAAATTGATCCACCC
>JBAXDE010000366.1:0-2026 GCA_037141115.1 Methanomicrobiales archaeon
CTATAATAGTTCATATCATGATAAAATACTTTGAAATAATTTCCTCTTCGAGGCCAAATCCCTTGAGGACATTGTCCTTGTCGAAGCACAGAAGGGCGATATCATCGCAATTCCCCGGGACATGGGCACGTAACGATAAATCCCTCCCCGGACCAGACCCTCACCATGGCAAATCTTGTCTCAACGGCATTTATCTGCGGGTATAAAGGGTATGACACCTGCGTATTACGAATTGACCGGGGGAGTTGTTCAGAAGAATCCTGCGTACCCGGAGGTTCCGCCGGTCCGGAGGGTGAGGAATATTCGTTCGGGAATGAGTGAACTCGGACCCAGGAACTCGTTATATGATTTTATCGGGGATGACCGTATTGCCCGGGTGCTGAATAAACCGGAAGATTATTTGGATTTTCTCTTCAGTCAATTAAGAATGTCGTGAATAATTTCCTGCAAAAACAGATTTTTTTATAGATATTGATGTCAGGTAAGAACAATCCCGCAATTTCACCCAATAATTGTTCTGAATGACAGGCAAAAACTGAGGTATCAGTGAATCGGGAGTGGGTCTCTTTGGATACCGGTTCTGCGGGTTTAAGATCAGTAGAGAGGCACCACCCAATCCCTAGGCTAACATTCATAATCCACTAAAAAGAATAGTTTATCAATGACAGAAATAGTCCTCAAAGTGCCAGACGATCTGCCATTGCCGGGTCTTATCGCCAGGCTTAATGATCTCATTGCCGAAGAACACTTAAAGTGGATGCTCTTTACAAAAAGTGTGGATGAACTGGCAGTTGACGATGAAGATATCGCGCAATTTGAGAATTTTAGGGTGCAGACGTGGAAAGAGACCCGGAAAAAATTCGATGCGTAATCGATACCAATATCCTGATAGGAGCTCTCGTAAAAGACAATTCATTCAAAGCCCGGCTTTTAAAAAAGCAGAATTTTTCGTTCTTCTTTCCGGATTATGGCCTTATTGAGATCGAAAAATTTCGCGACTATATCGGTTCAAAAAGAAATAAGGTGCCCGCGGCTCCATCCTTTGATTATGCAATAAAGTTTTTGCTCGAATCTGTCACTATTATTCCTAGACCATTATACCGGGATAAACTTTTAACTGCATCAACCATTATGGAAGAGATCGATCCCAAAGACACACCGTTTCTCGCGCTTGCCCTGCATCTTGATTGTCCAATCTGGTCTGATGCTGCACATTTGAAAAAGCAATCGTATGTTCCCTGTTATTCTACCAGGGAATTTCTGGCACAATTCGATAAGGATACTTAGAGTTCCGTTGAGATCCATATCAAAACAGAGAAATATTTCATTCACGGGAAAAGTTCTGCGCTTGAAGCGGGTAGACAAACGCCCCGACAATGCAGATCGTTTTATTGAGAAATTTCCTTATTACAATGACTTTGGATCCCTTGTAAAAGTTATTATCACTGGTGATAGAGCAAAACGATATCGCGATACCACGAGAACCTCAAACCCGACCATGGGATCTGATCAAAACAAGCCGGGCAATCGTTACGAATACACGATATCCCGGTGTTCAAATGTGTGGAATATGAGATAATCTCCTGATAGTTCATACAAAATGCGAAAGGGGGGCACCCGCATACTCCGCAGACCTGCGAGTTCATATCTCAGGGGCTTTCCTATCTCGGGATTGTCAATAATTCTCTCAACGATCTTCTTGACTTTCGTCTGTATGGCTTTATCCCGAATCTTTTTTATTCCCCTGCGGAACTCGTGGGTATACGTGATGTGCATATCATTCCCAGATACTGTCGAGATCGTCAGCACCGGATAGTTCACATACCCTGCCGGCTTTTACATCTTTTTTCGAACGTTCAATCTGTTTCATAAGCTGGGGCGTATTGAGTATTTCGATGGTTTCGATTACTTCCTCAAATTCGGATTTCAATCGTTTTAGTGTCAAAAACGCCTCAGAGCTTATCACAACCTGTGCCGTTGACGCATCGTCCGCCTGATATGCCCCTCTCATATACCAGAATTGATC
>JBAXDE010000367.1:0-2017 GCA_037141115.1 Methanomicrobiales archaeon
TACTAATATCTGATGGATATCTATGTTTTCAAAATTAACCTGACGGCAGTGGTTTTTATCCCATCAGAGTTTTGCTGACGCATTTCCTTTCAAAGAAACGGATCTAACTCCGGAAGGTAAAATATTCAATGAAAATAATTCTGAAATTGTCACCTTAAGCGATCCTGATTTTGTTCAATATCCTATTCTCAAGGAACTTGTAAAAAATCCAAGCGGGGGTCACCATATTACATTTGATCGTGTGCAATATCGCGACAGTCAGCAGATTGAGAATTTCCGGAATAAATATTGTAGTAATCGTTCGGTTACCCAGTATGTTTGGTGGACCAATACTTACTACCAGATTATTATTGGACATGAATGATGCAAAATAAAAAAAACCAGCCCTGGATCTGCGGGATCTTAATCCTTATTATCGCCTGCAGTCTATGCGTCGGTACTTGCTCAGCGATGGTAGAGGACTCACCATATATTATGATTAATCCTGTCGGAGATCATGCCATAGGAGAGATCATCACCATCTCCGGAACAACAAATTTTCCGGTTAACACAACGTTATGGATCCAGGCAGGGCCAAAAAAATACACGAAATATCCTCCGCATTACATTGGCGAGAAAGTACAGATTGTTCAGGGAACAAACAGTAATCTCTGGTCGATCAAAATTAATACCTTAACATTTGCCATTGATGAGTATAATGTTCTGGTCTCACCGTTGATCAATGATTCTTCCATCTTCAGCTATACCAGATTCAACATAACAGCCAGACACACCGGCACTCTGCAGGCCACATTTGTGTCTTCAACCACAACTGCCGGCGATTCCGCCATCAGCCTTGACATTAAAGAGCCACCTCAGGCGTACAAGGTCTTCGTGAATTTGCCAGAGCCCCCCAATGTCACCGTCATCGGTTATGTAAGAAACATGGAATTGCAATCAATCATTATCAGTTCCAGTGAAGGATCAACCAATTGTGGCAACACATCATTTATCTCATGTATGATTCCGGTTACAAAGGGACTGAACCGGATTACTATCACGGCAACGGATTCCGATGGCACCCGGGTTTCCACGACAAGAAATTTCTCTGTGGAATATGGGGTGCCTACTCCCCCACTTAGGATTACCATCTCCGGTAAGATTACTACTCCGGACGAGCACCCGATCGAAGGGGCTACTGTCCGAACAGAATTTTTCATGACATATGACACTCAATCGGTTACGGTGGAATCGGAAGCCGATGGCTCGTATCGTATCAATAATGCACATGGTTTCAACCAGAAGATCAGTGTTGAAAAAAACGGGTATGCAAATGTCACAAAAGAGATGAGCTTCAATAAAAATGTCAATACCGTTGACTTCACACTGGAACCAACAACTCAACCCGCTTCAGGTTTTACTGCGGTGTTGTGCCTTGTTGCAATACTTGGTTCTGTAATGCTCATCATTTTCCGGAAAGAGCGGACACGATAACCTATTTTTTCTTCCCGATGAGACCCGTCCCCCACATAAACCCGGGGGCTGGCCTCTCCCGCGTAACGGCCTAGCCTTGAGCCGGTGATCGCATGCCGTTTGGGAATTGTCCGGAACAGGAACGGGCACCGGACCGGGCAGGTACTGGAGCGTTTGGGAGACTGAGCGGTACCGGAAAGAACTGGGTAAGCCACTCCCCCTACCATCAAAATACCTTTGTAGGGCAACAACAATTATGGTACAGAGGCATCTTTATGGGAACCGAAGCAGTATCCCTCAATACCGTTCTTGAATACGTCGAGAAGCTCGATATCGAAGACCAGCAATATCTCCAGGAGATCATCCACCGCAGGCTTCTCGACGCAAAACGCACGGCTATTGTCAGCAGGGCAAAGCAGGCGAAAGCAAACGTGCAGAAAAACAAATGCCGAAGCGGAACGGCAAAAGATCTTCTGGCGGATCTGAATGGTTGAACTGATCTGGGAGGAGCGGTTCAAGAAGATCTACAAGAAGTGGTCGAACCAGCACCCGGAACTGAAGGCAC
>JBAXDE010000368.1:0-1995 GCA_037141115.1 Methanomicrobiales archaeon
TAATATATTTGTGACCGGATTTATACCTTCCCCCACTTTTTCGAGAGGATACGAAAGCCGGGTGCCGGTGAAGCTCTCCGGTACCTGCCGGAGTACAGAGATCCTCGCCGACTCGATGCTGGAGCGGGTCTTTTTCAACCTCTTTGATAATTCGGTCCGGCATGGTGGCCGGGTGACCGGGATCACCGTCCGCTGCGAACGGGAACCCGATGAAATTCTTGTAATCGTTGAGGACAATGGCACCGGGGTCCCGGCTTCGGATAAAGAGAAGATCTTCGGGCGGGGATTTGGAAAGAATACCGGTCTCGGCCTCTTTTTGGTCCGGGAGATTCTCTCCATCACAGGTATCACCATCAAGGAGACTGGAGTGTATGGTAAAGGGGCACGCTTTGAGATCACGGTGCCCAAAGGTATGTACCGGTATTCCCCGTGATACCCGCCGTGGAGATATGGATGTAAAAAAAAGTGACTGTCAGGGCCGGGGAGAACCGTTCCCCGGTCCACTGCTCTTTTTACTCATCTGATCCAAAATCCATCATGACAAAGGCATCCCTTCCCTCCCTCTTCGTTTCGCATGGAGCCCCGACACTGGCACTCGAAACAGGGCTGCCGGCGTACTCGTTCCTTGCCGGGCTCGGAAAACGGTTCCCGGACATTGAAGCGGTCCTCTGTATATCCGCCCACTGGAATACCCCACGGCCTGCTGTGAATGCGGTGATGAAACCCGCAACCATCCATGATTTCTCCGGGTTTTCCGGGGCACTCTACGGGATCAAATTCCCGGCACCGGGTGCTCCGGAGATTGCCCACAGGGTTTCCGATCTTGTGGAAGCATCAGGACTTCCCTGCGACACCGACACCGGCAGGGGTCTTGATCATGGTGCATGGATCCCCGCGATGCTGATGTATCCCGGTGCAGGAGTTCCGGTTGTCCAACTCTCCATCCAGGGTCACCTCGACCCGGCCCTCCACCTTGCGCTCGGGGAAGCGATCGCCCCTCTCCGGCACGAAGGTGTGCTTGTCATCGGGAGTGGCGGGGCTGTCCACCCGCTCGGCGATTCAATGCTGGCACTGGGAGATGGCATTCCCACGGATCGCAGGGCAATCGCGTTCAATGACTGGCTGAACCATGCAGTTACCGATGGCGACACCCAGAGCCTCATCCGTTACCGCGAGCTTGCCCCCTCGGCAGTCCACGCCCAGCCCTATCCCGATCACTTCATGCCGCTCCTTGCGGCCCTTGGTGCAGCCGGGCCGGGTGCAAAAGGGAAGATTATCCACCAGAGCTGGTACTGGGGCAACCTGGGCATGGGTGCGTTTGAGTTCGGGTGATCATCCCCCTTTTTTAAGGTTCAATCCGGAAATGGTCAGCCCGCGATGCCGGCAGGTGTATACAAAAATCGCAGCAGAACCAAAAAAGCCGGTCTGTAATGAGTTGAACCCCCCAGAGATTCCTGGATATACGGTCCACTATTGTTGTCGGGCTGCCTGGATCCCGTCACTTAAAACGTGCAATAATTTATGGGATCCTGCGCTCTTGTATCCGCCATGGAGTACAATGTCCGGGTGCTGGAGGTTTTCTTTCATGGAGACCTTGCCTTATCAGTCAGGTTTGATCGACCTGAAGCCTTCTCTTTCCTACCCGGCCAGTTCATCATTGTCACGACCGTGACGGGCATGCCCGCAATGTCCAAACCCCTCTCGCTATCGGGCAGCCCAACGGATCCCTGGCTCGAAGTGACCAAAGGTTCAACCGGCCATCCTTTTGCCGAGTCGCTGCGGGGACTTAAACCTAGGGATGAAGTCACGATACAGGGCCCATGGGGAAACTTCACGTTCCGGGGCGAACATCCCAAGGTTGCGTTCATTGCCGGGGGCATTGGTATCACACCTCTCTGGAGTATGATCCGTAATGCGAGCGCAATGAAGTATGATACGGATACACTCATGTCAGGTTAAGACCGGACTACTATCCGTTCAACCTTTTTAATAACG
>JBAXDE010000369.1:0-1993 GCA_037141115.1 Methanomicrobiales archaeon
AGTGAGACGACGGGGTTGTTCTCAAAGCTGACCCGTGTTTTTCGAGAGGATACCAGTATCTCCTGAAACTGATGAAAAAACGGGGTGACGGGCAGGTCATCAACCATTCGGAATTATTCGAAAAACGAGATGATCTTGAATTTGATGTGAAATTCCATCTTGAACCCGAATTGTTTATGATTGTTATTGCAGCCCTCGTGTATCATGGGGACCTTGTAATCGCCTACCCGGGAAAAAAGATCGATCCAACATCTCTTGATGAACTTTCAAAAATGTCAATCGTCGATCTTGTTTCCTTCAAACATCTCGAACAACCGAAGAGCACACCCATTGAAGCGCTTGTGGAATTATTTTCGGTCCTCGGCCTTACCGTAGGGCTGGTCAAGAACGCGGACTATCATAAAGATGCGATCAAAGCCCTTCAGACCGATGTAGGTAAACGACTCACCCAGGTTGTTGAGACCGGACAGAAGATCAGGGACCGGTATGTTCTCTGGAATATTGAATTGTTAACCGAACAGGATCGTACGCGAATCAATGAAAAGATAAGCGAATTGAAAACCTTCCTCGAATCGCTCCAGAAATATAACACGGAAGGCAAGCTGAAGAACTTCCCCTACCAGAAACGGGATATCAAGGATTTCAAAGAGCAGCTCGAAATTATTGAAGAGTTGTCCCGGCTTACCAAATTTGTCGATGATCTTACTCCCCTGATTCATTATTTGTCTGAGGCGGAAGTGATCTTACCCGGGGATAATCCGGTACGCAAATCCATTGAAGATACCAAAAAGAGAGTTTCTCCCGATCTCCAGGATTCCCAAAAACGAACAGACCGTGAATTCCGGCAGGATCTGATCACGGAACTCACGAGGCTTAAACGTGAATACGTCGGCGAATACATGGCGCTCCACAAGAATGCCCGGCTCGGGGTTCAGGAAGATGAACTCAAAAAGAAACTGATGAAAGATCAGCGTCTTATCCAGCTGAACAGTCTTGCGGGCATTGAAATTCTCCCGAAACGGCAGCTTGCAGAACTTCAGAATATGTTCTCAACCAATCTCATTCCCTGCTTTACTCTTACTGAGCAGGACCTCGAAACAACTCCCATCTGTAAATATTGCCGATTCCGGCCGCTGGAGAGCATATCGGATCAATCGGTCAACCAACTCATTTACCAACTGGAAGACCGGTTGGAGACAATCTACCAGGATTGGATCCTCACTCTCCGGAATAACCTCGAAGATCCCATGGTGAAAAAGAATCTCAAATTGCTGAGTGCTGACGACCAGAGATTGATCCAGGAATTTATTGAGACAAAAACGCTTCCCGATGAGTTATCTGCGGCATTCATCAAGGCATTGCAGGATTTATTCTCCGGGCTTGTTAAGGTGACTATATCATTAGAGGACCTTAAGAAAATCCTCATGGAAAAGGGATCTCCCTGCACTGTTGAAGAATTGCAGAAACGGTTCGAGGAATATCTGGCATCTCTCAAGAAAGGAAAGGATGCGAAGAAAATCCGCATTGTGGTGGAGTGAGAGGGATCTATCCTGAAAGCCGTTATTTTTACCGAAGATAGTGGCGTGAAACTTCCCGAGATTAAAAAATGGAAAAAACTATGGGAAATGGGATTGATATTAGAAAAAATGAAGAAATAAATACAATTTTACAAAAATATTCTATTCCTTTACCCTCAGATGATCTTGAACGGGAAACAGAATATAAAAATGTATTAAAAGAATTTATTCGTCCTGCCTCTCTAATGTTCGCCGGCCGATTTGTAGAAGTAAAAAAATTTGCAGAGGCACTCAATTCCCAAATTTCCACCGATTTATACATTCTATCTGGGAGATATGGATTGATTCAGGACAATATCGAAATAATTCCCTATTATGCAGATTATGAATCGATTAATCAGATACAACAATTGGATGAAAGAACGTATCCCCTCCAAAAAATAGGGCAAACCAACCTTTCGGGTTTACTGGCAAAT
>JBAXDE010000370.1:0-1992 GCA_037141115.1 Methanomicrobiales archaeon
GGCATAAATCAATTAGACCAAGAACACTTTTATCCGTTTAGTGGCAAACTTGGGCCGAAAAACTGAGTGAGTTAATTCGCAATCTCCAGGCCAAGGAAAACAATCCTGATCTCAAAATCCTCATATTCACCGAGTTTGTCAACACGCAGGAAATGCTCCAGGAATTCCTTACCGTCCGGGGATATTCTGTTGTTTCGTTGAATGGGACCATGAATCTGGATGATCGCCGGGAAGTTTACAAACAGTTTGCTGGACCCGTGAGGATCATGATCTCAACAGAAGCTGGGGGAGAGGGACTGAATCTCCAGTTCTGTCATATTGTTGTCAATTATGATATTCCCTGGAATCCCATGCGTCTCGAACAACGGATCGGCAGGATAGATCGTATCGGTCAACAACACGACGTAAAAGTTTTCAACTTCCTGTTTTCAGGGACCGTAGAAGAACGCGTACACCAGATTCTTCTTGAAAAACTCATGATCATCCTTCAGGATCTCGGTTTTGATAAAATCGGAGATGTTCTCGATTCCAGTGATTCGGAACGAAGATTTGACGATCTCTATCTCCAGGCGATTCTTGAACCAGAGCGTGTTGAAGATCGTCTCAACAAATTCATTAGCAGTTTTAGTGAGATTGCACTGGAAGAAAAAAAATCACTCTCCCTGCTCCAGATAACAGTAGCCCTGGATACTGCAACAACTGAAGAGATATCTCAGAACCTACTCCCGTTCTGGCTGGAGATCATGGTAACAAATTACCTGAAATCGCATAATGGCAAGGTAATCAAAGAATTGTATAGCTACAATATTGCATGGGATGATGGGTTCACGTATGAAAATGTAACCTTTCATCAAGATCCAAGTGAACAAGTGTCTTCCCGTATGGTAACATTTTCAGATCCAAAAATTCAGTCAATTTATCGCCAGGTTCCCCGGGTCCATCCTCAACAATCAATCCCTCATATCGTCATCCAGAATATTCCCCGGGATATTGCTGGGGTCTGGTCCCTCTGGAGATTTGTCATCCATCTTGAGGACGAGGAAAAATATTTGTCTTTTTCCTATTTCCTTCATAAAAATGGAAAAATGCTCCTGACTACTGCAAAAACAATCGGTGAAGCAATTGCACGGGGAGAATTTTCTATCATCTCCGAATCACAAGCGGATTTGAAAACCTGTGAGATTATCGAAACAGAAGTAAAAAGTCATGGGGAAGACCATATTCACGATATAAAGAGTAAGAATAAGATTAATGCTGTTGATTTCTATCCGGTTCTCATAGTAAATGTTGAGGCAAGCGATGTCTGACTGGCGGAATAAGATACTCTCAAAAATTGAGGTTGAAGATTCACGATTGCTGGTTATTCTCGATCAGGATAACATCCTTGCGGATTTATCGATAATCGACCAATTAAATAGCCGGGGTTTTTGTATTCTGCCCTATACTGATCCCGTCTCTTTTCGTCTCAGCTATGAACCCTTATTCCGGATGAAATGGGATCGGGGAGAACAAACATTGAGACTTATTATCCCTACCCGGTTTTCCACGAAATCACAACTCCCGTCTGATCTACAGCAGGAAGGCTGCATTATAAAAATCGGATTTGAAGATATTGTACCATCCTTCAATCGTCAGGTAATTGAGAAACTCGGTGTTGGATATTTTGATGAGATTTATCCTATTCATGAGCGCTGCACAAATGATAGATTAAGCGAATCCAAAACAAAACAGATTATTCTTTCCAGTATTTTCAAGATCTCGTCGGAGGCTATCAAAGATTCTGGTGATCTTTTTACGATCCTTTTCAGGATTCACTATAATAAAATTGTACTCCCTGACTGCCTGGTTGATTTCATTGTTGAGAAATTGTGTATTCGTTCAGAGTTTACCTATCCAATAAAAGATCTTTTTCGTGAAAAATTCTTCATAGAATTTACGGGTAGTGTAAAGATTCAACTGTAAATTCGACAACCCTGACTCTAATCGATCAAA
>JBAXDE010000371.1:0-1985 GCA_037141115.1 Methanomicrobiales archaeon
GCATATTTCATTAACTCGAATTACTCTTTTTGTTAGTTAGGCAACAGCCTCTCAATTACCTGCAAAAAAATCCCGTGGACCTGAAAAAGGGTGCCTCATTTTTCTTTCCGGTCGTCTTTTCAATCGGTGCCGGTATTTCTCTCTTCCTTGCGCTGCTGTCATCAACCACCGTCATCCTGGTGTTGCTGGTCATCGCAATATACACAGCCGTCCAGTATATTTTGGATTATTACCAGGGGAATAACTCAGACCATCTGCTCATTGTCAATTCGATCTTATTATCAGTAACTGCTGTTCTGCTCCTGCTCTTTTGCATCAGACAACCCGGGACCTCCATAACACAATACTCAATAGGGGTCGTGTACGTGCAGGGTGCAATTATCGCTGAAACGATCGTGCTTGCCATCCTGAGCAGGAGTTGTGCCGACAAAAAATGGCTGTACACGATGTGTCTGGCAGTTATTGCCATCGGGGGATTCATACTCATTCAGACAAATCCCCTGCTCAGTGCCATCAGTAACCAGGCGCTTGGACTCGTATTTGGTTCTTCAGCGTATTCCGTGGGGATTGTAGAGACACTGCCCTGGACCCTGCCGAATGCATGGGACAATTTCAATTTCGCCCTGGTCCTGATGCTTGGCGGATTGATGGTCCTCGCTTACGCACTGGTAAAAAAACGGGAGAGCAACACGGTTTTTCTTGCGGTATGGTCAGTGGTTCTGCTGCTTCTGACCATCCAGTTCCAGCGGTTCTTGTATTATTTCACCGTCAATATTGCCCTGCTCTCTGCAATCTGTATCGCAGGCGCACTTACCTTGAGAGAAGAAAAAATACACCAGTGCCTTGCACCGGTGACATCCCGATTTTTCCCGGCTCGTGTGCTATCAAAGGATATCCTCCTGGACCAGTCCTCCGGATCCCTCCCAAAACAAAATAAAAAAAGGGAACAAAAACGTCCTGATCACACCCCGGCCAACAGGGTTGAATCCTTAAAGGATATTCTTGTCGTTCTCGTTCTTATTATCACGGCTGTATTTGTTGTGCTCTCCCTTTCGCAGGACATCAGCTATGGACTAAAAACACCGGAACATACCTTATCTCCTGACTGGATTGAATCGCTGAAATGGCTCGGTGCAAACAGCCCGGATACGGGTATTGATTATTACCTGTCATATAATGCCGCCGGGTTTACCTACCCGTCACAATCCTATGGTATCATGGCGGTCTGGGATGCCGGGCACTGGATCACGGTCTTCTCACACCGCATTCCGATCACAAACCCGTTCCAGGATAACCTTGGGGGTGCCAACGGAGGGGCCGCCTATTTCCTGAGCGCGAATGAGTCCAAAGCCAACACGATACTCCAGCACTTCGGCGGAAAATATGTCATCACGGATTCGAATATGGCCGTAGACACCTTCACTAATCTTGTTCCCTGGCAGAGCGGTTCTGTTGATATTTCCCCCTACATAAAATGGTTCATGATACCGGAGACCGGTGATTCTTCCCACCTGCTTAAGGTTCACCGGTATGTAAACGGGTATTTCCAGACCATGGTCGCCCGGCTCCATACCTTTGATGGCTCGATGACCGGACCGGGCACGGTGCAGTATACGAAGTACGGGATACGCCAGGTACCTGCTGCCGGAGAGACCGCCGGGGATGTGAACGGGTATGCCCGGGTCATCACCCAGGAGCGCCTCATAAATGGTTCACCTATCACCAGCGACACACCAATCATACGTGAAAGTTCAGATCTCCAGCCCCAGGGATATGCAGATATTTTTTCTGATAAGCCGTATGAACCGGTCGGGACCGTCCCGGCCTTGCAGCATTACCGGCTCATCCACGAGTCTGCGAATAATGCAACCGTTCTCGTGTTTCCGGAATCTGCTCCCACCACACTTTCGGATATAAAATATGTAAAAATATTGTTACTGACCAGATCCCCCCACAGAAGTCCCAACAATCTTTTTTCGTAATTG
>JBAXDE010000372.1:0-1982 GCA_037141115.1 Methanomicrobiales archaeon
AGAACCGTTTGTCCCATCAGTAGCTCTGGGGTCAGTGTAGATAGTCACCTTTTTTAATCCATATACCTAAGAAAATTGCTTTGTCGGGAATACAGCATTTTGCTGGATAAAAAAAGATTATGTGGACGTATATGCTGAGTTGTGCATCCCGGGAGTGATAATACGGGAACGCTTCTTGCACTGTTTGCATGCAGCATCCCGGGTCTCTTTGTAATGATCCCGGGGGGATTTGTTGACAATGGAATTTTCAGTGGAGCACTCGGGGCAGGTGAACCGGATAACATACCCGCTTCGGGTTCCGGGGATCTCGGGTTTAACAGAATTTTTTATCATTGTTTTAGGAAGGTATGATGTATGTGTGTTCTCTCAGGGCGGAATAACGCCTGATCTCGCGTTCGATCCATGCGGATAAAAAGGATTTTGCAGAATATAACGAATGGACGCACCGTGTTTAGGGGAAACGCTTACAATTGCAAAAACCGATTGTTCTGTTTATACTATAAGTGTTCATTGCGTAAAGCCTGATGGGTTAAAAACCCGGCAGGGTGCTTAAAAGAACGACATCGTGTCAACCGTTGTAAAGTGCCAGAGTGGTTCCATCTTTGGATCTTTTACCCTGATAAAAAAATATCCGGTTATGAACCGGTCTCAATTCTCCTGATGTGGACGATCATCCTTGGGGGAATCCGGATGGGGAGCCATGACATTTTTAAGATAACCGGTAAGGTAGGGAATGGCAAGGGGAACAAGTGCCGACAGGATATCCATCATGGGATCGTGCCGGCCCTTTGCCTTCTTTTTCTTGCCATGTTTTTTGCCGGATTGTTTCGGATCTCCTTTTTCCCTATCACCGGAAGTTACCATACGGGCAATTCCATATGCCGCTATACCTCCGCCAACAGCAGTGGCTGCTGCTTCGAGGGGGTGTTCACTGATAGTCTCGCTGATTGTCCGGCTGATGGGGCCTAGGGCACGGGCAGGAGCCTCAAGAACATGCGTTTTGAGCCGGCTATAGGACTCTGTAATCAATGCTTCGGTGACCAGGACGTCTTCTTCAGTAATCTGCCTACCGGTTCCCATGGTCGATCATCTCCGCAGTAGGGGTCTTTAATACCATTTTTCGGGACAGGACACTATTTGCGATAACCAGACCTGCGGCAAAGATAACTGCACCGGTGATTAACAGGGCTGCCCAGAAAGGAACAACCGTGGAGATCATGATGATCACTCCCAATACGAGAGCAACAGTACCTGCTGCGAGTAAGGTAACGATTACCGACAGGACCATGATACATCTGAACAGGAAGTCAAACGGTTCGAGCACGTAGTGCTGCAGGAACAGATCGGTTTTTTGCCGGAAGTACAGATCGATATACCGGTACATCCTGACGAATTCTGATTCTATCGATGAATCATCAATACGGGAGCTGGAATCCATGGGCACTCTCGTTCAGTCGCGGCTTTTGAAGATTAACATCCCGATAAGAACTCCAAAACCGGCTGCTATCAGGACAGCGGGGATGGGGTGTTCGATGATGATATGTTCCACGGGTTCAACTTTTTTATGGTAATCTGCCTCAACTCTCCCGTATCCTGCGCTGACTTCGGCTTTGAACTGGTTCACCCGGGTTTCAACATTGTTTAAGATATTTCTGACATCCTCGTTTTTAACGGATATATCAGTATTCCGCAGTTTACGGGCCGCTTCCTCGAGAGCTTCTGCGGTCTGGATCTTATAGCTGTCCGCACGGGCAACACCAAGGGTTACCATCTTGTCTGCAGTTTCAGTTGACATGGATTTTCACTTACTCCTATCGTTGTCTGCTTTGACATTTTTGATGCCAATGTGTCATTATCATTGATTATTGGTAAAGTTTTGCACAAAATTTCCTGCAGAATTGTTGTATGTAGTTTATGATTGTCCTATAATATTATCGATAGTGTAAACAATTTACTGTAAAATCGAAAACGCCCTGATCTCT
>JBAXDE010000373.1:0-1964 GCA_037141115.1 Methanomicrobiales archaeon
GCGAGAGGTTGCACCTTCTGCATCTATTGGGATCAAACTGGCAAAGTTAGGTTACCACTGCCGTTTTCTGCCGCACGGCACTCCAACCACAATACAATTTTATCTTGACACTCCGATCATTAGTCATGGTACTTCCTGATCTGGGGTTATCCTTTGGATGGCTGCTCATTGTTGCCGGAGCCCTGCTGCTGCTTGTCGAAGTGTCCAGCCCGGGTTTTTTTGCAACCGTGCCTGCAACTGTACTTATCATTCTGGGGATTTTGCAACTCATGGGAGTGGATATATCCAACCCGTGGGCAGGGGGACTTATCGGAATAGTAACTGCTCTCTGTGCAGCCTGTTTCACGGTCTGGATGTATGGAAGGATCACAACCAATGAAAGCCCGACCACCATAAGCCGTGACTCGCTGGTTGGTATGGAAGGGCAGGTGCAGAAATCTATTGATGCCACCACCATCTCTGGTAAAGTCGTGATCGGCAGTATGGAATGGAGTGCACGCTCAACCGGAGCCACAATCCCGGCGGGTAAGCGCGTAAAAGTGGTAAGTTCCCAGGGTGTACATATCGTAGTAGAAGAGGTAGTATAATATGGATTTTTTTGGAACGCTCGTTGTTGTATTCCTGATATTTGTCATTGTCTACATTTTTGCAAAAGGTGTTGTCATAGTACAGCCCTATGAACAGGGACTCCAGGTCCGGCTCGGACAGTATGTCGGCCGGATGAATCCTGGTTTTCGCTGGATCGTACCGTTTGTCAGCGAGGTAACGAAGCTCGACCTCCGAACCCAGGTGATGGAAGTCCCCAGCCAGGAAGTTATCACCAAGGATAACTCGCCAACCAATGTGGATGCGATCGTGTACGTACGCGTGATCGACCCGGAGAAAGCATTCTTCGAAGTTGCCAATTACCGTTTAGCCACCGTTGTACTTGCCCAGACAAGTCTCAGGGGCATCATCGGGGATATGGAGCTCGATGAAGTGCTCTACAACCGGGACGTGATCAACACAAAACTCCGCGATATTCTCGATCGTGAGACCGACCAGTGGGGTGTCAAGGTCGAGCGCGTGGAGATAAAGGAAGTCGATCCGGTAGCAGCGGTTAAAAACGCAATGACCGAGCAGACTGCAGCAGAACGTGCCCGACGTGCAGCAATCCTCAGAGCAGATGGAGAGAAACGTTCAGCAATCCTCAAGGCAGAAGGTCTCAGGCAATCTATGATCCTTGAAGCCGAAGGAGAACGGCAGAGCAAGGTGCTGCGGGCAGAAGGAGAACGTCTCTCAAGAATTCTCCAGGCACAGGGAGAGGCACAGGGACTCCGTATCCTCTCAGTCGGTGCAGCACCGCTCGACAACCGGGCAATGACCGTGCTTACCTTGAACGCACTCAAGAATATGGCTGACGGCCAGGCCACCAAGATCATCTTCCCGTTCGAGCTCTCGCAGTTGATCCGCCAGGGGGCAAAATTCCTTGGTGCAACGGACGAGACTGCTGAAACAGTTGCAGGACGCCCGGTTATGGACGAAACCATCCTTGGTGATATGCCGCAGCGTGAAGAAGTGAATGCAATCTTAAAAGAGATCAAGGATGCAGTCCCGAAAGTCTCAGTCGATGAACTCAAGGATACCAGCAAACGCAAACTTGCTGTAGATGCAGAAGCTGAAGATGCTGCTATCCCCCCGGTATTATAACCGGAACATTTTTTTTTAATTACCATTCCCGGTGTCGAAGAATGGGTAAAAATGGATATTACCGCACTTAAAAAACATATATGAACCAATACAGTTTTTAAATTTCCTCTCAATAACCGGATAGATAGTCCCCCGCTTGGAGGGGTCTCATCAAGTACAATTAAGCAGGATAGATTCAGGTTTTTTATCACTAAAATTAGCACTGAAGCTACCATGTGAGTGGGTAGTGTAAAGATTCAACTGTAAATTCGACAACCCTGACTCTAATCGATCAA
>JBAXDE010000374.1:0-1955 GCA_037141115.1 Methanomicrobiales archaeon
TTGCCAGTAAACCCGAAAGGTTGGTTTGCCCTATTTTTTGGAGGGGATACCAGTTTTCCTGCAATTGATTCTCGGATGGTGATCATTTCCCCACCGCCTCTTGCAATGCAGCCGGGTAAAAACCGGGGGATCTTATCCATATATCCGGCCATTCCCATGAGACCGTTTGCACCCATCAAACACGTTGCCAGTACCAGAATAATGCACACCTAAATACCCTAACGTCTTATTTTGTAGCATCAGAATCCCCCCGGTCTACTATGTCGAACGTCACCACCCTGCTCGATGCAAAGAGTGTTCCCGAGGCCAAGGCAGCGCTCATCTGCCCCTCCCGCAACGAGACCTACAGCTACGGAAAACTCCGGGCCGAGATGAACCGGATCGGCCAGGGACTCATGAACCTTGGGGTGAAAATAGGTGACCGGGTCTGCATCTATCTTGACAGTTCGCCCGAGTACCTGATCAGCTACTTTGCGATCTGGCGGATTGGCGCTGTCGCCGTCCCGACCAATATTGTGTACCGGGGCGAGGAACTGCTCCACATGATCAACAATGCCGAAGCCGTTGCAGTGATCACCGATGCCCATGGTATGGAGGTTGTTGCCGGGATCCGGGCACAGGCCCCCACGCTTGCCCATATCATCTGCACATTCGCCAATACCACCTGCATATCGGATTCCTGTGCGGGATCCGTTGCATGGACTTCATTTCCGGGTGCTCCTGCCGGCATGCGGGCAACACACTGTGCTCCCGATGCACTCTGCCATATCCAGTACACTGCCGGTACCACAGGAAAACCCAAGGGCGCGATGCTCTCGCACGGCAACTGGATGACGGCGCTGGATGCCGAACGCGAAGCCCTCCGCATGCGACCCGAAGACGTGTATCTCGGCATCTACCCGATGGGGCATGTCGGGCTCTCGTGGGGTCTCGCCATGCTCCGGGCCGGTGGCACCATGGTGATGATGGAGCGTTTTGAGCTGGGACAGTACCTCTCACTCGCTGAACAATACCGCGTCACGGTCCTTGCCGGCATGCCCCCGGTCATCCACTCGCTCAACACGGCTCCGCCCGGTACGGAGAAACGTCTCGCGGAGGTCCGGGTCATCATATCCGGGGGCGGGCAACTCCTCCCGGCGGTCTGGGAAGCCTTCGACCAGCGGTACCAGATCCCGGTTGCCAATTCGTATGGGCTGTCAGAAACAATCGTGATCGGTTCAGGTACTACCACGCTGCCCGGGTACCCGCACCTGACCAAAAATTACCAGAGTGTTGGCGTTGCTGTCGGGTACACTGAGGTTAAGATCGTGGATGCGGCAGACCCGGAAACCGAGGTGGTGAGCACTCAAACCGGCGAGATTGCGCTTCGCGGACCCTCGGTTGCCCAGGGCTACTGGCGGATGCCGGAGGCAACTGCCGATGTCTTCCGGCAGGATGGCTGGTTCCTGACCGGGGATATCGGTTACCTGGATGAAGAGGGCATTCTCTTCATCACGGACCGTAAAAAAGACATGATCATCATGTCGGGCTGGAAGATCTACCCGAGCGAAGTCGAGAATGTTATCATCCGCCACCCGGCCGTGGCCGATGTCGCAGTCTTTGGGGTACCCGATGAGCGAAAAGGCGAGATCCCGGTTGCTGCGGTTGTGCTCAAACCAGAAACAATTCTCACCGATGCCCAGCTCGTGAGTTACTGCCGGGATCACCTTGCCGGGTACAAGATCCCGCGAAAACTTGTGATCGTGGATTCGCTCCCCCGGGTCCATGGGTGGAAGCTGCTCCGCAGGGATCTCCGGGAAAAGTTCGGCGGATCGGGCTCGTAATGCCATTTGGCTTAATATTCTGCGACAAAACCCACGGACCCCCACAAACCTTTTAATCAGGCTGTAAATAATATTAGTTTGTGACTATCTACACTGACCCCAGAGCTACTGATGGGACAAACGGTTCTCCAT
>JBAXDE010000375.1:0-1941 GCA_037141115.1 Methanomicrobiales archaeon
TGGGAGCTACAATGTTCTCCGCCATCGGGCCGGCGATCATTACCGGGTTCCTCCGTAGTCTGTCCGGGGAAGTTGCTTGGCTACCTTATCTCCCTCTCGGCAGTTGGTTTTGCACTCGGCCCCGGGATCGGCGGATTCATCACCCAGTACCTGAACTGGAACTGGATCTGTTTCTGAAACCTCCCGGTCGTAGTTATCGCCATTGTTCTTGGCTGGCACTGTATCCCCGGCAGATGCCGCCTGCCGTGCAAAAACCGCTGCAGCTCTCCGGCCTGGCGGCATTTATCCTTTCAACACTCTGCATCCTTCTTGCCTTCTCCCTCTTCCAGGTCCCGGGTACAACAGGCCTCACGCTGCTTTCTCTCTTTATCTCGGGCATCGTTTTTGGTCTCCTCTTCTGGCAGCTTGAGAAACGGAACTTAAATCCGCTCATCAGCCCGGCTCTCACCAAAAACCGGCATTTCCTGGGGCTCACTCCCTGTCTTATCGTAACGATACTCTTCTCCGGCGTTACGTACCTGATGCCCCTCTACCTTGTTAACTCCCATCACCTTGACCAGTTCACCGCGGGGATGATCATGACGGAGCCGGCACTCCTCTCCATCATCGTTGCTCCCATTGGCGGAAGCCTTGCAGACCGGCACGGAAGCATACGGGTCTCATCTATTGCGCTCACGCTCGCGGCTGCCGGGTTTCTCGTCTTTGTCACGTTCAACCCGGTGACGGTCATCATTGTTATCGTTGCCGGGATGGTCGTCAACCGGGTCTCGACGGCTGCCTTCTTCGGCCCGAAGGGGAAGCTCATCATGAACCCCTGTCCCGAAGGTACGTCGGGAACGGTTCCGGGGTCATGATGACAATCCGGCACATTGGTCTGGTCTTTGGAATTGCGCTGTTCCAGAGTGTCTTTGCCCTCCGTATGTATGCTGCCGGGATCCCCCGGGACGGGACGCCGCTCGTGCCCCGTCTTACACCGGCTCTCTCTGAACTCGGGGTACCAAGCGGTTTACCTCATGTCGTTTTTCCTCTGTGTCCTTGTCATCCTCATCTTATGGAAGACAAAAGAAGTGCCGGAGAGCACGTAAGGTTTTTTTCCTGATCGTGGTTGCCGCATTGAACAGGGCAACTACGGCGTCCTTAAACGAATCGGCAAAATTATCCCGATGCCGGATGAATAGTGGATGGAAACGAGATGGATAATCAGATAATGGTAGACGAGCCCTGTGAACCGTGCGGGGTCTGCTGCCGGATCTTTGGCCCCGGTATTGCGCCGACCGTGCCGAATGTGTATGTCTGGATGGAGCAGGGGCGGACCGATATCCTGCGCTGGTTTATCACGTTCATGGAGAAAAGTACGCCGGTAAACTGTGCAACCTCTTACCCCGGGACCTCGGGAAAATTGTCTCTGTCGAGATGCGCAATCCTGATAACGGTGAGTATGTCACGGTATGTCCGTTCTTGCGCCGCGTAACAAGAAAGTTCAACAGAAGATTTCTGGTACGTTCCGAAATGAAGAGGGCGCTGATTGGTTCTGCCGCATCAGGGGATATATCTCAACCGTACGAAAGAATGAACGACCAGTTCTCGCATCCATTAAAGATGCATTTAACGGAGAACCGTTCGTCCCATCAACAGCTCTGGTGTCATTGTAAACAGTTACAAAAAATTATTTGTTCTTCATTATGATGTTTACATCTTCGAGCAATGCCTGAAGATCTTCTTCATGTTCGACTTCCATCTGGAGGATACCGAGCACGATATTGTAGGTAACCGGATCTTTATCCCGGGTCTTCTTGAGCAGGCTGTTGTATGACTTGATTGCACACTGCTCACCCTTGATATTCTGTTCCAGCACCTTGACAATAAACGGATCATCAGGTGCATCATATCCGCAGTTGGTGAGCTTGAACCACTGCTGGGGGTTGGTTACCGGAGTACCGC
>JBAXDE010000376.1:0-1921 GCA_037141115.1 Methanomicrobiales archaeon
ATACCAAACAGGGATACCAGCAACTTGATGGTATCCCTGTTTTCTGCCAGTAGTGCATAGTAGGATGAACGGGTGGCAACCACGGAGAGAAACCGTTCCAGGTTGGCAAGCGCCATATCAGGGTCAGGAGACTCGAAAATTTCCTGGAGTAGAAGCGGCGCGATCTTTTCCAGAATTCGGCGCGAGCGCTCGGTCAAGTTGCCCTTCTCCGGTCCCCGTCGGAGCGATACCAGGTTTTCGTAGGCCCGATCAGGATCCGTAAAATGTCGCTCGGCCAGCATGTCCTTGACCAGATCGGAATCGGCCTTGGGATCCAGGAAAAACAGCACCTCCGGATTCAGATCCTGCTGGAGTTTCTCGTCCCGGGAGTGAAAGAGGGTGCCGTAGATGACGGAAACATTGCTGCGGTGTTCTTCCAGCACCTCGCGGAAACGCACAAGGCCATTGGCTCGCAGATAGCCTCTGCGCCTCGCAAGCGCCAGCATTTCATCCTCTTTAGCAGGCAAATTGTGAGTCTGGCGTTCCTGAACCACCTGGATTCGATGCTCGACCGAACGGAGAAAGCGATAGGCCTCGTGCAGTTTGCGGTGATCTTCGACTGGTAGCAGGTTGGCGGCCAGAAGCGTATCCAGCGCACGAAGTGAGTTGCGTTCCCGCAGTTTCGGATTTTTACCCGCATACACAAGCTGCAGGGCCTGAATAAAAAATTCTACCTCGCGGATGCCACCACGACCAAGTTTGAGATTTATCTCCCCCTCTCGGGAACGAGCCAGCGAAGCATCAATCTTCTGCTTCATCTGTTTCATGTCCTCGATCAGGTTGTAATCAAGATATTTACGGTAGACGAAGGGCTGCAGGGTTTTCAGAAGCAGTTCGCCAAGAGCCAGCGATCCGGCCACCGGTCGGGCTTTGAGCATGGCAGTGCGCTCCCAGGATTGTCCCCAGGATTCGTAATAAACCTCCGCTGAACGGAGTGAAACCGCCATGTCACCCGATTTTCCTTCCGGGCGCAGCCCCACATCGACACGGAAAACAAATCCGTCTTCGGTCACCTGCGAAAGCGCCTTGCTGATCATCTCCCCCAACTTGTTAAAAAAGGTGTGTAGAGACACGACACCCTTTCTGCCGCCGGTACCGTTCTCGATGCCGGACGTCTCACCCTTGTCTGATTCGTAAAAATAGATAATGTCTATGTCTGAGGAGAAGTTCAGCTCCCTCCCACCGAGTTTGCCCATGCCTATCACCGTCATCTCCGCCTCGCGCGGCGCCGTATCGTCTCCGACCAGCAAAGGGATGCCGTGGTCACGTATCAGGCAGCGGCGACAGACCTGGTAGGCAAGCTGCAGAGTGCATGAGGCCAGATCAGACAGCTCGGCCATAACCTCTTCCAGTGGCGCCAGGCAATTCAGATCCCGAGCGGCAATACGGAGAATTTCGCTCCGTTTGAAACAACGCAGAGACTTCTGCAACTCAGTGAAGTCGGTCGTTTCATCTACGGTGGTCTGCAAAGCACTCTGCATCTCTTCAAAAGAGCGGGAAAGATTGATGCCGTTTTCCAGAAATAGCCAGCGCAGCGTATCGGGAGTCTTGTACACCAGATTGACCAGAAAGGGGGATGAACCGCAGAGCAGGATAAATTGAGCCAGTCGTTTTTTACGCCCGGCCAGCTCGGACAGATCTTCAGGGGATACAACCCCCGCCAATCGTTCAAATGCATTCAGCGCCTGGTCGGGTGAAGGGGTCAGAAGTGAGTTGATAGCAATGCGGTGGAGTGTTTCTATTTTGAAATAGTGTTGCAGAAGCAGCACGTTGTCGGCGGAGCGGGCGCCGTACTGAAAACCGTGGGATTCAAGAAAAACTGACAGATTCAGAGCCCTGACGCCTGGATCAGCAAGGGATATGATACTGCTGAATTCCTGAG
>JBAXDE010000377.1:0-1920 GCA_037141115.1 Methanomicrobiales archaeon
ACCAAATATATTCGAATCATTCGAGTTCGCACCAGACTTTAAGAGCATATTGACTATATGAAGGGGGTTATAATCCGGGTGATAATGAGCATATTTGTACATTATCTCCATGAGACTGTGGTAAAAGTCATGATCCTGGTTTTCAAAAAAGACCGAAGAATTCGTTGATGCGAAAAGAAGCGGTGTCCATCCATCCTGTGTTTTCTGGTTGATATTTGCGTTATGTTTTAGCAGCATCCGTACGTATTCAAAATTATTCTGGAGGCAGGCAAAGGAAAGGGGACTGTAACCGTTAGCTGTCGGGATATCAACCTCCGAACCGCACTCAAGCAGGTACTGGCAGATCCGGTGATCGTCACACATGAGCGATTTGAGCAGAGGAGTCTCACCATGAGGCCCGCGATAATTGACATTTGCACCTTTTGATACGAGTCCCCGGACAGATTCAAATCGGGTATTGTCCACAGCTTCCATCAGCAGCAAATCAGAAGAACGGGGATTCATCCGGTTAAATGCCATAATAGAGATGCTCGCTCATAATTTTACCTATATTTTTTGTATTAAAAAAAATAGATCTTTTTGATTTTATTGAATAGATAATAATTTTCTTAAAAAAAAGGACCCCGGGAAGTGCAGAGTCATCTGTGAGAAAGAAAAAGGGTGAATATTTTTAATTAACTCATTGCTTCGCGGATTGCTTCCTTTACTTTATCATCCTTTTCAGCTTCAAGTGCAGTGGCAAGTGCGGCTTGCACTTTCTCTCCGCCTATTGCCCCAAGTCCCCGTGCTACCATCATCCGGACATAATTATTCTCATCCTTGAGCAGGATAACCATCGGATCGATCGCATCGGAGTCACCAAATTCGCGCAGCCCTTTCGCTGCCATATACCGGACATGTTCACGGTTGTCCTTGAGTCCCTGGATCAGGGGTTTGACTGCTTTTTCATCGGCAATTTTTCCCAAGGCTTCTGCTGCACGGTACCGGGTCTCCCATTTAGGCTCCTTCATCGCCTCAGATAGCGGTTCAATTGCGGCTTTTCCCAGAGATGAGAGAGCCAGCATTGCCTGTTCACGCACGGATTTGTCGAAATCTGCAAGTGCATGGACCAGGGGTTCTATTGCACGGGGATTTTTTGCCTTTCCGAGCAGGTATGCAGCATATTGCCGGATATTTGGGTCAGTACTGTCGAGTAGGGATTTTATCAACCCATCGAGATTCTGTTTCTCGAGTTCCTCTGAGCCTTCAGGTTTCTCGGGAATATTTTGTGCTTCCATAATCACTCATTGAAATATCTCCCGTTTTGTTATTTAATTGCGATCGGTCCTGGCAGGAAAAAATAACGAAAGGCGGGAAAGTGTAAGGGTAAAGTCCCCGCTTAACACCAAATTTACTCTAACCGTCGAATTATTGCCCGTGTCTTTATCCATTCTGGATCAGACCGATGATTGTATCTTCACACGTATTCTCATAAAAAAAGATGCAATCTTTCTCTTAGAACACCCCCCAATTTGAGGTAAGTTTTCGTTTCAGGTAACCCCGGAATCCCGCCAACGCATGGATCTGATTGCCTTTTTCTATCGGATTACTGACCGGTGCATAGATCGAATTTTTTGGGGGAAACCTATCCCTGCAAGGTAAATAAAAAAAGTCAAACGTTCTTAGGACCTATTTCTTCATCAGGTCAAAGATCCCTTTCCTGCCCGGCTTCTTCTCCTTGGGAGGACCGGGGTAATAAGGCGACTCGATCTCTAAGCGCGGAGATGCTTTCTCTTTGAAATCATCGGCTACCAGCGGCAGGTGGGCATATTTTTTTGAGTTTCCGGGAATGACAATGCTCTCGTCTCTTGCATTCCCATCAGCCAATTCGTCAGCCACAAGAGGGAGATGCGCATATTTTTTCTTTTGGTATTTGGGCGG
>JBAXDE010000378.1:0-1916 GCA_037141115.1 Methanomicrobiales archaeon
GCGTAAGGTAAGGAAACAGGAGAACGGCTGCGACACCAAGAACAAGAATTCCGGCAATGAGATACACCCAGAGCGGAATAACCGTGCCGGGGGCCGGGGTGGAGGAAGGACTACCCGGTACTGCGGCAGGAGCCGTATCCGGAAGCAGTGACCCGCAGATTGTACAGAACTTCTGGACAGAAAATTCCTGTACCGCACCGCATTGGGAACAAAATCTCCGTGCCATGATGGTATGACATAGTTATCTGAAAAGAAAAAATGTATCGGCTTTACGCAGCCAGTTCCCGCACCTTGGCAATATTCCCGCGATCATCCCGCCGGTCATCGACCGGTGTCTCGCAGATGAGAGGAAGATCCTTAAAGGCCGGATGATGGAGGATGCGCCGGAACCCGTCCTCTCCGATAAAACCCAGACCTATGTGCTCGTGCCGATCAAGTCCGCTGTTCCGGTCAGCCTTCGTATCGTTCAGGTGCACAACCTTGAGATTCCTTATACCCAGTTGTTCATCGAACTGTGCAACCGTATCTGCAATTCCCTCATCAGTCCTCAGTTCATACCCGGCAGCAAACGCATGGCAGGTATCAAAGCAGATGCCCACCCGGGCAGGTGAATCAATCCCGTCCAGGATCCCCCGAATGTGCTCGAAACTGCTCCCGACGCTGTTCTTCTCGCCCGCAGTGTTCTCCAGGAGCAGCATCACAGAATTATCCGATTCACCAATGGCAGTGTTGATAGCCTCAATGACCCTTGCCCGGCCACCGGCAATACCGTCACCAAGATGATGGCCGAGATGCGTGACAAGGTAAGGGATGCCCAGTTTTCCGCAACGGTCAAGTTCTTCTGCAAGTGCCGGTACAGATTTTTCATAGATCTCCGGATTGGGAGAGGCAAGGTTTGGCAGGTAGGGCATATGATCGACCGGGAGGATGCCGGTTGTCTGGATCTTTGCCCGGAACATTTCGCAATCAGCATCAGACAGGGATTTAAATCCCCAGCCCCGCGGGTTCCGGGAGAACTGCTGGAAGACATCGCAACCGGCATCCTTTGCCCGGTCCACCGCGAGATCGAGCGAGCCGGCAATTGAAACATGAACTCCAACACGTACCATAACACACCGTTTTGTATGCATTCTGGTTCGGGGCGGATCTATGATAAGGTTTTGATTGTACAGGGCCGGCTGGGCAACATCACAGGAACGGATGAGCTCTGCCGGCTTTGCCGGATTATTTCAGGATCTGACGCGCAACAAGGCAAATTGCGACCAGAGCGACAGAGAGACCCACCGGGGATTTTGTCGGGATCGGCGATTGGGGAATTGCAGTATTTTGACTGCCTGAAGCCGGAACCGCACTCAGGGTGAGCGAACCCGAACGGGAACCAAACTGGCTGCACTGTGCATTCACCAAAATATCACCACTACTCCCTTTGAGTTGCGGGAGATTGTACCGGTAGGTTATCAGCGATCGGTCCGGCTGGCTGGTATAGGTTTTGTCCAGGAGAGCGATACCGCCCTGCATCACGGTCACCTCTTTGACGTAATGTGTTGCAAGATCGTCAACCGGGTGGGTGATACCCACGATAATATCCCCGGTATTCTGGTCATAGGACACAGCAACCTCAGCCGGGGGGTGCGCAAATGCTCCCCCGCACATGACGGAAAAACTGACAAGTACCAAGAGAAGGGTCCGTACGACTGAGGATTGGTATCGTATACGTACCTGGTAAACCGGATTGCCTGATGACCTGACTGCACGTACCAGGATCCCGGCATTGCCAGCGGAATCAATCTTCATAGTTCATACTCTCCCGTAGTACAGATAATAATTCGTATCACGTCGGGACTTTGTCTGAAAAATAAAAAAATCGTAACTATCTATATCATGCCTTGGAATCCTTTTTTAGTGTAGAATCTTCG
>JBAXDE010000379.1:0-1912 GCA_037141115.1 Methanomicrobiales archaeon
GTATATATTTACTAAAATATCGATCTTTCCCTTAGTTTTGGAGGGGATACCATTTTGGTCCATATAATAGTGCGTAGCAATAATCGTGAAGTTTTCCGGTGCGGCAACCAGGGATTGCCGGAGGGTAGTAAATTCCTGTGGTTTGAGGGATGTGCCAACGTAATTGATCCCGACAAAATCAAAATCCTCAAGCCGGGTTACGTAGTTCTCATTTGAGTTTCCGGTAACCCGGGTAAAAGTCAGGTAATTCTTTCCACGATTCGTATCATGGTTTCCGGCAATAACATAGAGGGGGAGGGTCGTCTTATTGACGGCATGGGAATAGGCATCCCACTCCTTGTTACTATCCCAGGTGCTCACCAGGTCACCGGTGATGATGATGGCTGATATGTTATACCGGGTCTTTATCGATTCGAGATACGAGAAGGTATAATCGTAGGTTTTCGGAAAACGGAAGGCCAGGTTCTGGGTGTCAGACAGATGAACCAGGGAGTACGTGGTGGTATTTCCTGATGGGAGAGCAGAAGCCGGCAGGAGGATGAGAAGAAGGAATACAAGGGATAGTGATATTTTTGTCAAAAACCCGGTCTTCATCATCCTTGGTTCGGGTGATAATTACTTGAACATTCCTGAGGATATGGTTCGCAGGCAATGCCAGTGACGGGCAGACAATTTATCCGTAAATCGCATGACTGCCCCCATAAAAACCCACATAACGTTCTGATTGTTAGCGGGGAGGATTTCCTCGGGGCCATCGGGAAGCCGTTCTTTTATATCCCACTTATGACAACCATTGATCCGTATGATCGACACCATCGTTCCTAAGGTTAAAGGATTCCTTCTGAATCCTGTTGAAACCTTCCAGCAGTCAAATAACGATGAACCGGGGGTTGTCTTCACGTATTTTGGCCTGCTTCTCCTGCTCCATGCCATCCTTGTCGCACTTATCGCGGCAGTCAGGATCGAGAAAATACCAATGTTTCCCGGGATGCCCGGGAGTCCTGCCTTTCCGGTCATGGTATTTTTCATGGCGCTGGTTGGCGGGTTTATCTGCACGCTCATCTTTGCTGCATGGCTTCACCTGTGGGTGTACCTGCTGGGCGGGCGCAAGGGAATTATGCAGACCATCAATGCAGTCATCTACAGCCACACACCCCGCCTCCTTCTCGGGTGGATCCCCTTCATCGGGATCATCTTCATGCTCTGGTCACTGGTCCTTGGCATACTGGGAATCCGTGAACTCCAGGAGATCAGTACCACAAAAGCAATCCTTGCGGTTGCCATTGCAGTCATGATCCCGCTCATTGTCTTTATCCTGCTTGCAGCCTGGTTCATGATCTCGTATATGACCGTCAACGGAATTCCGGTCCCCCCGGCTAACACCTACTGATTGCCGTGAATCCGGGGCCCTGATGGGGAGCCTTGGGAATAATTCTCTTTTTTGTGATCTCCGAAAGGATGATTTCTTCAGAATCGGATGGCCATTTTCATGCAACCCACCAGCCGGTTTTTGTGATCATCATGCGGTGGCTCGCGGGAGGGGGGATCTCCGCTGCCCGGTTGTTTTTCGATCAATATCTGATCAAAAAATTTCAAGCGGTGTCTGGCTGAATGTTTTAAATCAGAGTCCGGTTGAAAAATTAAAATCAAAGTCTGTTTAAAAAAATGAAATCACGATCCGGTTGTGAATTTTAAATCAAGGTTTGATGAAAAGTTTTCAATCGAAGTCTGCCCGGTTTTTTTAAATCACGATCCGGTTGAGAATTCCAAATCAGGATCTGGTTGAAATGCCATAGGAGGTTTACGTCAGAAGGTGCCATCGCAGGGGCATCTCTGAATCCATTATACAATCAGGGCCCGGTTGAAAAATTAAAATCAAAGTCTGTTTAAAAAAATGAAATCACGATCCGGT
>JBAXDE010000380.1:0-1887 GCA_037141115.1 Methanomicrobiales archaeon
TACTTTCGCTTTATTTTAAAGGGGTCGGCGGGAGTTATGCAACAGCCTCTTGAGTGCCGAACAATAGATGAGGATAAAGATCGTGCTGAATAACACTTCAGATACATGGTGATCGGTCCAGCCATACGATGACATCGTGAAATAATACAGGGAAATGATTGCGATCAGGCCGGCAGCTGCGAGGCCGGCACACCGGTTCCACAACTGTTTTCCCAGATAATACATGACAGGAACCATCATCATTGCCATGAGCGGCGCTACCCATCCGGACATAAAAAAGATTGCATCCCGGCTCGTTGCGCCGGTCAGGAGACAAAGGGTTGCTGCGATGAATGGGACAAGCGGACCCCAGTCGATGGTTTTTCCATCAGGAAATGCGGTCATGGGATCAAACCAGTTGTACTGGGGAAAATGGTTCACCATCACTTCGATCTGCCGCAATGTGTAGTAACTGTCCGTATCGTGGAGATAGAGAAAACCTGCGTCATGGATGAAGAGCGCAGGAATGGCCCGTAAGGCCAGGGCGAGTGCCATGAAAAACAGCAATACTGCACCGATTAAGTACTGGCGTTTTGTTAATCTCTTAAAAAAATCCATGATCCCCCCAATCGATTCACAACAGTGTAACAGATTTTTTTGTAACCGGTTAATATTTCACATGCATGACAATAATTCTTGCCGTTTCATTTTGATGCATTCCTGCAGCACCGTCGGATCAGGCGGTGATCAATGCATCGCTGAGCGGGCCTCAATATTCTCCTGATGTCTATACTTCAAAGTGGGGATCGTATCTCTCCGGGTATGCCCCGGTCAAAGATTCCAATGGCACGGTTGTTGGCGTACTGGGCGTTGATGAGACGGCAGATTCCGTGATCCAGTACGAGTATTCCAGCTTATTCCATCTCGTTCAGGTGGTATGAAAAGCCAGTCTGGTCATGCCGGAGGTATTTTCCGTGCCATTCAGGCTGTTGCCGGTTACTAAAAACCCCGCATTTTATTATCCCGCCTCCCAAAATACTTGTAGATGCGAACCAACCGTCACGAATATTTCCTTGACCTTGCCCTGCGGTGCGCCCACCAGGGGACCTGCCTCCGCCGGAACTTCGGCGCGATCATTGTGGATGAATACAATACGATCGTCTCGACCGGTTACACGGGAGCCCCCCGCAAGCAGATGGACTGCACGGAGCTCAACCGCTGCTGGCGAAAAGACCATAACATCCCGTCCGGCTCCAATTACGAGCGCTGCCGGAGCGTGCATGCCGAGATGAATGCGATGCTCCAGGCAGGAAAACTGGCCCGGGGATGCACGCTCTACCTTGCGGGTTTCGATGTCGAGACCGAAGAGCTCACCCAGATCTGGCCATGCTTCCTCTGCTCGAAGATAATCGTGAACTCGGGGGTCACCAACGTGATCATGCGGACCAGCGAGAAGGAGCACCGCGAGATGGACCCGATGGTGCTCTACCAGATGCGGAGCCGTGAATCGCTGGGCGAGGATGGGAAATAATTTTTTTTAAGAATGGTAAAAGGTATATTTCTGCGACGGGAGAATTTTTGAATCACTCACTCACTTCTCTCCCCGTGTGATCCACATTTATGGGCCGGGTACTGAAAGGACATGGTCAGATCCTTAGGAAAGATTTGTTGTCGTGATGGATCTTCTGACCGGCAGTAACCCCCGGTGAGAAACGATGATAGAAAAAAGGGACGGTGGGGAGGTGTGTGTAACCCTTCGCGCCCCGATTTTTTCATTGCTGGTACTTTTTTAAACGTGCCGGGCTGCAAATATTTCCCTGACATATCCTAACTTTGCCAGTTTGATCCCAATAGATGGATAGTGTAAACAATTTACTGTAAAATCGAAAACGCCCTGATCTCTAATCA
>JBAXDE010000381.1:0-1887 GCA_037141115.1 Methanomicrobiales archaeon
GTTCCAACTCCTTCAACTCCGCTTCCATCCTGGCCAGCTCGGCTTTATTGTCCTGCACCTTCTGTTCGATATTGGGGATAAACACAAAATCCCCACTACCATACAGCGTGCCATAATTGGGCGTCTGGTTATGGTTGCGGGAGCGGGCATCCTGAAAGACCTTTTCCTTGAGGATGGACTGAATCTCGTTGGCTGTTATGAAATCACCGGTGGCTTCCAGAACTTCGATCAATCTGCCGGTAAAGACTGAATGACCTTTGGGGCCGCCGTCCAATACTTCCTGATCCTTGCCACCGGCAGTCAGCACCTGACGAACACGTTCTTTGGTTATCTCTTTGAGGTAGGCCAGATCGCGGCGGGGTTTATTGTCAACAGCACGGGTGGCGGTCAAGAGGCCACTGTAGCAGGCATCCATGACATAAAACACATGCTTGGCCGGTATCTTCTTGGAGATGGTGTCGCGGATTTCAGCCATGGTGATATTTTTGCGGATTTTATCGGGAGCGCCGTCGTAGGGGATCAGATAGCCAAGTTCACCTTCGCGGGATTTTTCCTGATTGCCGTGACCGGCCCAAAAAATGAAGAGAGAATCATCCTCGCCCATTTGGGCGGGAAGTTCTTCGGTGAGAAGTTCAAGGATGCGGTCTTTGGTGGCCTGCTGGTCGTAGAGGGTGACGATCTTGTCAAACTTGTACAGCCGCTTCATCACCTGCTCAATACCCTTTGCATCCCGCACTGCATAAGAAAGCTGGCGGTCTTGAGGCAGGTTGGGATAACGGTCAATTCCGATAATGACGGCGTAGGATTTGTTGTAGAGTTTGACTTCGCCGGTCTGATTGGTGATCTGGTCTTTGGCGACGACGCGGAGGCCTCGGGTTTCGGCGGCGTGGGATATCGCATTCAGTGTCAGAAAAGTTATGACAATACCCATCAAAATCCGTTGCATGGAAGTTCCTCTTGGGAAAGAAAAATATCGAAGTTACGTTTTACCCACCTCTTATTTTATCAACTGGTTCATCTCGAAAATCGGCAGCAGCACCGCCAACACCACAATTCCAACCGCCAATCCCATTGCCAGCACCAGCATCGGTTCCATCAGAGCCATCAGTCGGATGAGGCGGGCGTTGAACTCACGCTCGTATGCTACACCGGCCTTAACCAACATGGCCTCCAGGGTGCCACCCTTTTCTCCGACACTGGTCAGATGTACAAGCATTGGCGGAAAGAGCGGACTCTTCTTCAGAGTGGCGGATAGACTGCCACCTTGGGCCACCTCTTCCATAACCGTGCGGAGAAAAGCGCGGTAGGTCCGGTTGACGAGTACCTCACTGGTGATCTCAAGCGCACGCATGATCGGCACACCACTGGAAAGCAGAAGCCCCAGCACACGGGCGAAGCGCGAGAGAATCAGTCGCTGCAGCATCCCACCGGCAACCGGAAGCTTCAAGAGCAGCGTGTCCCGCTTCAGGCGAAGATCATCACGTTTCATGGCTTTACGGTAGAGGGGGACTGAGGCGATTATTAGGCCGGCGGGGATCCACCACCAACTGCGCAGGAAATGACTCAGTTTGATCAACATGATTGTTATGAGAGGGAGAGCGGCTTTACTGTCCTCAAAGATTACCACGATTTTGGGGATGACGACGGTCAACAGGAAGATCATGACGCCTCCACCCACCAGCACCATCAGGATCGGATAGGCCATAGCCGATGTGACTTTGCTGCGTACCTGCTCCTGCTCTTCCAGCAAATCGGCCAGCCGCTCCAGCACGGCATCCAGCGCGCCGCCAGCCTCGCCGGCCGCCACCATGCTGACGTAGCTTTCTCCGAAGATCCCCGGCTCTGCCGCCATGGCAAACCACTACCTCGCCGCGCTCGCCGAAATCA
>JBAXDE010000382.1:0-1851 GCA_037141115.1 Methanomicrobiales archaeon
CCGCAAATGCTGTTGGGGGAGAGAGCCGCATGGGCGCTGTATTCGGCGGGATGCTCCTGTCGGGAGAGCACGCGGCCAATCTAGTTATGAAGAACTTGGATAAGTGACTGGGAACACCTTTTTTTTATTCAGGATTATTGTGATCAGGATTCTCTCCATTTTTTTTCTTTAACGATATCATGCAGACGCTTTTAGTCATGTTCACTCGTCCTCGCTGCGGCTCCGGCTCGGCTATCACATCACCTCGCTGTTTTCCAGAGTTGCCCGGTTGATAGGATGACGCCCCAGGCTTGTCGCGCTGCTCTTTCGTGCCTGCGGCTGCTCCCGCCCGCTCCTCACATACCGCAGCGCGGAAATGTTCGTCGCTGTTGATCGTAATCATGCCGAACGCTCAGTGACACGTTCACCCCGACCTCGCGCGGATGCACTCGCCCGGCGCGAACAAAGGGCCGCTGCGGCCTGATTGCCCCCACTCATTATTTCGAATATTGCGTGTTTGATAAAGGCAATTTCATTATCGATCGTTCCACAAATTCCGCTAAACCAAAGCCTTAAACTTTCAGGAAACTACCTTAACCCGCTGGACTTGGGGATTAACAGAGTTCCTTCAATTTTTAAAATCAAAACAGAACTTCTAACAAAAAGTTGGAATGATCATCCCATTATTTTTTAAAAAACACCACGCTCGATCAGCAACTTCGTATAATCCTCACCCGATAACGGGTAGCGGATAAGATCGTCTAATTCTTTTCCGGACAGATGTAGTTGGATCTTCATCTTTGCGAGCAGGGCCGAATTTGTACTCTTTCATCCCGTGACTTAAGGAACGTGTGGACCCCGGATATCTTCCCGTCAATGCAGAGATAAAAGATCTTGTGATGGGATGATCGCTCCTCAAACCCTTTCTTGAGAAGAGCAGCCGCGATATCGCGTGTCTTCGCAGCCCTCAAGAACCCGCACCGGCCGCAACAAGAGATTTAAGATTTGAACGAAGCCGTAGTGCATCTCTTGTAAGGTTCGCCGGATTATCAGCAACGTATACTTCCCAGAGCATTGAGAGCTCATCCGAGATCCCCGCAATATCTTCCTCAAGGGTGGGGCTTAAAACCAAAAGCCCGAACTCTTCGTTTGACAGGGTGAGTCGATCATCATCGTGTCCTACGGTGATTTGAAGTTCGCGGGAAAGACGATGAAGATGACCGTTGATATTGAGGCGATCAAGAACAATAACCTGATTGGCTAATTTCAACATACGTACCACAGTGTATCATCCAAAAAGATGATAGGGTTTTTGATCAGAATAATTCCAGCCTCAATCGCACCGCATAACCCATCAATTAAAACTCAACCAGATATACCGATGCCCCCGCCCGGTGCGAATGCAAGACTGCTGCCGCCACAAAAAGCCCCCCAATATTTCTGAAATCACATGTGCGATGCCGGGCAATTCAAGGATGCTTCCCACTCAAAAAACACGAGTTAACTCCGATCGCAAAAACCTCGAATCCGGGCGTTTTCCAGGCTTTGATTTTTGTATCTCTTCAATATGGGCTCTGATTAGGTGTAAATGGACCCCTGTTTGATTGTAAAACTCCTGGAGTATTTGTATGAACAGGTGATCCGGAGTGCGTCAGACAAAGCCAGGAACCGGGTCGGTCCTCAGTTCCAAAAGATACACTATTATGAGCCCGATACGGCCTCCGATTGCCATTTTTCCAAACCGATTTTCGGGTTTTTTGTAAAGAGTGTCCACCGCTAAAAAAATAACTATTTTAAAGGGTTATTTCTCCAAAATACGTATCCCCTCAAAAACTAAGGGAAAGATCGATATTTTAGTAAATATATACACTT
>JBAXDE010000383.1:0-1835 GCA_037141115.1 Methanomicrobiales archaeon
TTGTAGGGGCCGCCTTCGGGTGTGCGTGTCGCATTGGCATTTGCCAGATTGCTGGAAATGAGGTTCATACGAGTCCGCTCGGCAGTGAGCGCCGACGAACTTACATTAATAGCACTGAAAAAATCCATTTATTTGCCCTCCCTGATAGCTGACCGCAACCCCTCGAACTTCTTTGTCAACATCTGCACCGAGGCATTGAACATGAGCTGGTTCTCTGCCATCTTTCCCATTTCATTTTCCAGCTCCACGGCATTGCCGTCTTTTCCGGGGGTGCTGGCCGGAGTTTCAATCACCTTGCCGGTAACAGATCGCAGTGAACTTCCGGAAGCAGCTCCACGGATCGGTATATGACGGGCATGCGGGGCCACTGAAAATTGGCCCTTCCCATGCGCGCCCTTAAGGGCACCCTGAAGCTCTTCTTCAAAGGCCAGGGTCTTCGGAACGTAATTTGGGGTTTCGGCGTTAGCAACATTCGAGGAAATCAGATTCTGATTTTTAGTTCTCAGGTCCACGCTCTTTCCAAGCAGGTCGATGGTTGTGCCGAATATTCCCTCTATTTGCATAACAGCCTCCTTACAAAACTCCATTGGTTGCAATAAGCGTACCTTGAGCGAGAAAACATTAGCTTGAGGGCAAAACTCGGTTAAACCGTATTTTTTAATACCGGAAGAAGTGGTCTCACCAAAGAAAAACAAAACCAAAGGTCAATGATTTGACAAAGTCGGTTTTTTGACTACATCTAATGGACTATCAGGGGGGGTTATTTTGAGTCAAGAGAAGCGAGGGACTGTTTGGCAAGCCTCTGCCAGTCGGGGTCCTTGCCGTTTTTGGCAAGATATTCGAACAAAACTCTTGCATGGGGGGCATTGCCATCGTACAGGTTGATTTCGCCGGCCTTGTAGAGAAACTCTTCATTTCGTTTGTTGTCCGGCAACTTGAGAGCAGCGTCAAGCAAATTAAGAGCCCCCTTGTGGTCGCCAGAAGCCTCTCTGGCAGAGGCAGCGACAAAATATGCGTCGGGAAGGAGTCGCGGGTCCCGGCCGGACGGAGTGGCCAGAAAAAGTTCCATCGCTTTTCCGGCCCGGACACGGTCCTGCATCGACCAGAGTGAACGCCCCAACAGGTAATAGCTATCCGTTCTTTTTGCCCTTTCACCCTTGTTGAGCAACCAGAGCATAGTTGCCTTGACCTGTTCGTGCTTGTCGTTTGCATAATAGAGTGCTCCCAGGCGCTCCATCATCAATCGGGCCCGTGGATTATCAGGGTATTTGCGCAGAAAAGATTTGAAGGTGCGTTCGGCAGTGGCAACATCTCCAATCAACTCGGCATTGTCGGCAATTTCCACATACATTTCCGGCGCAACCGGCGTTGACCACTGTTTCTCAACCAGTGAATTCAAGAACTTTACCAGCTCAATCGGTCGCCCGGATTCGTTGTATGCACGAGCAATTCCCTTGATAAAATCCGGCTGTTCTACGCAACCTGAAAGGTACTCATGGTGCTCTTCAACAAAGCGCACCAGAGCTGCAGCATTATTTCCCCAGGAACTGTTCCGATATACCTCTGCCACAAGCACTTCCCGCATGGTCCTGATGACCGCCGCATACACTCCACGGGGAAATTTTCTTTGAAAACCGATAACCTGCTGCAGCGCCTCGCCTACGTCACCATGTATCGATTCCAGCAGAACATTCTTGAACAGTGATTCTTCGCGTATGTCAAGATCTCCCCGCCTGGATGCATCCAGATACACATCCCGTAACGGCCTATAATTCCAGGGAGTTGCCTGAAGGAATTTCCCATCAGCAAGTCGCATCAACGCCATTGGGTAGGCC
>JBAXDE010000384.1:0-1803 GCA_037141115.1 Methanomicrobiales archaeon
CGCCGAATTCACAACCACAGTGTTTAACGTAAAGCAGTTGCTTGCCCCAAGCACGACAGTTTCCATCCCTACTTCCGTTCCGCCCCCTTCGCCCTGAGTGTTGAGTGCCGAATTGCTATTGGGGGAATAGGGGGCGCATCTTCAGAGCTGGGGTCATCATAACTCGCATCTCGTTCTGGCATACTCCATTTCCCGTCTTTCATGCGGTCCGATTTCGATCGCAACCGCAAGCACCTTATTGCATCCGATACTGCCGTGTACCCCACTCCCGACAGATCCGAAAGTTCCGAGCGGTTTAGACGCTTCAGACCATCATGTCGACGGCCGTCCCACCTTACAAAAGCGCCCCCCAATCGCCGTGCCGGTCACGGCACTCCTCCCATTGCGCGGCCTTCTACCGAGCATCCCGGTGAATACGTCCCGCAGAACGCTTGCGAAGCGGCGGTCACGGTTGTAGTGTTCCGTCGTTGGTGACAGGAGTATCACGATGCTTGTGGCGTCAGGCAAAAATATGGGGAAGACCCTCGAGGTCATTGTCCTCAAGGATCCATGCTACATACAAGATCTGTTCTCAGCCAAGGCTGAGAACAAGAAGCAAGTTCTGCTAAAGGATGAAGCCAAGCGCTTGGTAGATGTCTTTGACAGGAAAGCGTTTGACGCTCGTTGCAATGGCAGAGTTTGTCGTCGTCAGTCCACCAGATGCACCGTCTACAAGAGCGACATCTTCAACCCTATGTGGTGGTGTGACGCCTGCGATCCCTGCCAGTATGGCGCGGGGGAGGGACGAATACAGATCGTTCGCACTTACCGAGACGCTCTCGACTTCGCCGTATCTTTCGGTGACCCAGAGGTCTCGGCGGATCTCATCCGGGTTCTAGCAGAAGCAAAAGGTCTTTCGTGGCCACCGGGCAAGATCCGAGCCGATATCTTCTTTCATGGGTAGAGCAGCCGCTGAGTGAACCGTGGCAACGCTGGTGTCCGCTAATCGCAGCCGAGAAGCGCCGCCCTCCGCCGCTGCATCACCGAGAACACCATAGCATCTGAGCGTTCCATGTAGTGATAGAACCACTGCAAATCGGCGTATTGTCAGCGTTCGCTGGCATCGAGCAGCGACATCAGTCTCGGCAGGTTCATGCCTCGAAGCGGGTTGTACTGGTCAAGCCATGCGTTGGATTTCGAACTGTAGATTTGCAATCCCATGTTCTTTTCGGAGTTCTCTCACTCAGGTCTCAGGTTTCCGCCCTCATCCCTCTCCGTCTCCTCTATGAAATGCGCGCAAATCAACTGGCAAAGACGGGAGTGCCACGGAGATTTGACAGGATTACGGGATAACACGGAAGGATTCGGTCCAATTGCTCGTATCAGGTTCAGATTCGGGGGGTGGGTCCGCGGGCGGGGACCAACTGGATCCGGAGACCAGTTGTCGGTGGGCAACCCGACATTCTGCTCTTCCAAGAGCCCCGGCAAGGCGTCTGTTTGCCTCTACAGCGAAGACAGAGGCAAATTCCATATCAGTATAGCCGTCACCGTCAAAACAGCACCTTAACTGTTGAGGAAGAGACGAAAGAACGACCGACATTCAACAATCCGAGTAGGGCAAATTTGCCCTACTCGCAAAAAGGGCGCTCCCGCGACCAGGCGGCGCATGCGGTGAATGTGTCCGGGCGCATCGTTCAAGATGCGGAGACAATCCTGAAAGACGATCCGGAAGAATTTGAAAAGATCAAAAGCGGCAGAATCACCGTAAACGCCGCGAAGCGGACTGTTGACTGGCGATGATCGGGATGCACCACTGTTTCGGTC
>JBAXDE010000385.1:0-1801 GCA_037141115.1 Methanomicrobiales archaeon
TAATGGAGAACCGTTCGTCCCATCAGCAGCTCTGGGGTCAGTGTAGACAGTCACTTGTTATTTTGACGTTTTTGTACCCAATTCATCGATATTAATCGAATTTTTCAAATTCATGGATAATTTGAAAAATGCACGTTTCGATAATTGTTGTTACTAATCAATTCAAACGAAACTGCTGAAAGCCGGTACTTCCGGCCTTGATACATTACCGTCATCATCGCGATGGAATAACCTAGGGATGCTTTTTTAAAAAGGTCTAATGTCTGGAAATGAACCGGTTTTTATAACGTCTTTCCAGCAGTAGTTTTGTAAAACCGGCACCGAGAACTGATCGGGCAGATTTCACACCGGGGTTTCTTCGCATCGCAGGTTGCCCGCCCGTGAGCGATCAGGACATCGGTGAGATCGCCCCACTGCTCCTGCGGGAAGAGAGCCATGAGGTCCCGTTCAATCACCGTGACATTATCCGTAGTGGAAAAACCGATACGCTGCGCTAACCTGCGGACATGCGTGTCAACAGCAATCCCTTCGTTCCGCCCCAGTGCATGGTAGAGCACGATATTCGCCGTCTTTCTCCCAACCCCGGGGATGGTGAGCAACTCATCCATAGATTCCGGGACTTTTCCCCCGAATGTCGAGAGCAGAGTCTGGGAAGCGGCAATGATATTGCAGGCTTTTGCGTGAAAATAGCCAAGACTGTGGATGATGGTCTCCACCTCTTCCGTCTTGGCCATTGCCAGTGCGGACGGTGTGGGGTATTTGGTAAAGAGCGGGCCCCGTACCTTCAGCACCGCACGATCCGTTGTCTGTGCGGAGAGAATCGTCAGAACAAGGACTTCAAAGGCAGAACCTTTTGCGATAATGGCAGGAGAATCACGGGCATCAGGATAGCGCTCAACCAGAAGAGAATATACCACCGCTGCGTCCTGTTTTTTCATGGTCCAATGGGGTAGGGCGGATTCGAACCGCCGTCAAAGCGTCCCAAACGCTCTAGGATGGACCAGGCTACCCTACTACCCCGGGTGCTGGATCAACTGATATGACGGGAGTGTACAAATAATTACCGGTTATTTTCTGCCTGGGTCAGAGTGGGAGGTGCCGGGTATTGTTCTCCCTGCATACGATAGTCCCGCTAAACCGGCCTGAAATTATTGCATCGGGCAGGTTTTGTGGCTGCCTGCCATCAAGGACAACAAGAGGGATTCCGCTCCTCTGGATTATTTTTACGGCGATTGCATCCATTACCGTATTCGATCCTGCATTCAGCCTGCTTCCCCCGACTATCTCTGCGAGCCTCTCCGGGGTCAGGTGGGTATACCGGGTTGCGGAAGCATCCGTTTTTGGGTCCGCGCTGTAGATGCCATCCACTGATGTAAGGTTAACGAGGATCGCTGCTCCCGTGCGTTCGGCCAGTACCGCGGCAACCGCATCGGTAGTCTGGGCCGGCGTGACACCGCCCATGACTACGATCCTGCCTGATACCGCATATTCCAATGCCATTGCCTGGTCCTCTGCCACGCAGGGGTATGCGGAATCCCCCAGTGCTGCAATGAGCAGCGTCGCGTTGAGACGTGTTACCAGGATACCGATCTCGTCGCAGGTGCCCTCATCAACACCGAGCGTCCTCACCGCTTCAATGTACCTCCTCGCTTCTCCGCCACCACCGACTACCACAAAAACCCGGTACTTTTCTGAAACCTGCCTGAGGGCAGCAGCGTATTCCACAATGCGGTGGTCGGAAAGGTTTGGGACAAGGACAGAACCTCCAAGTGAGATGACAAGAGATTTCATTTCGTACAGG
>JBAXDE010000386.1:0-1789 GCA_037141115.1 Methanomicrobiales archaeon
AAATCAATTAGACCAAGAACACTTTTATCCGTTTAGTGGCAAACTTGGGATAAAAGCGTAAAGAGCAGTGCCACAGAGCGCTATGATTACCGACCACTCTGCAAGAGGCCGCAGGTATTGTTTTGCCCGGGACACCCCTTCACGATAGGACCGGGGTCTGCTGGTCTCTCCCGGTGATAAGCTCAGGATAAGGCCGGCCAGCAGAATGGTAAGGCAAAATACCGTGAAGAGCTCGATGGCAAAGGTCAGGATAAGCCAGCGCGGGAGATCAATTGCATCGAATGGATAGGAGCTCAGTCTCTGGAGAACATAGTTGGCAACGAACATGATGGCCATTACAAGACCGGTCAGGAACGAGAACCAGAGCAGTTGACGTTCCCGGATAAGGGTCCTGATGCTCCCCTTTGCAAATCCGATCCCCCGGCTGATCCGCCCCGTTCCCCCGGCTCCGCCATCCGGTTCCAGAGGAGTTACCGTCACTGGTGGGGTTGCGAGTATCAACGGTGCGGTGCGCATAGGCGGTGCGTTAGGGCACCAGCCGGTTTTCTTTCTTAGGTAATCCAGAGTGAATGACATTTGGATCTCTCTGGCATCTCTAAAATCTCTTCAAGTCGTATTACTGTAGTTTAACGCGTGTTCGATCGCGAGTTTCAGTACTTCCGGTTCACCGGTGCCGATCCTGAATGTCTTTCCGGAAAGGAGCAGGACTTTTACTGCACCATACCCGGATACATTGTAAAGCGGACCGCGGGGTGTCCAGCGGATGCCCCAGCCATAGTACCAGGGATTGGTAACGGCCGTGATCGAGGCGATCTCTGCCAATGGCCAGCTCTTTCGGATAAGTCCTACCGGCCCGAACCGGATCCTGAGGGCATTATAGTCTATTGATACGGTCAGCGTGGAGAAGATCGCAAGCACAACGATCATAATGCCAAGAACCGCGATGGTGACCCAGACAAGAACGAAGAAGTACATGGTCCAAGAATGAGAATGATGACAGCGGTTACCGATCCGATTATGAGGGACCCCCGCTGTGTCCGCTCGTAAAGTCCTCCCCGGGGTTTGCCGGACCCATCCGTTTCCGATGGCCCGGAGCTCTTCATTGAGGGATTCCCGGCACTGAAGGTAAACTCTGCACTCTCACTGCCTCCTGTTTTTGTCATATATGCATTCGGGCACACGCTCATTGATTCGTGAATAATTTCTGATAAACGTGTCAATGTCATACGAGCGCCTTCACTTTTATAAACAGTTCTTCAGCCATCTTTGTCGGATCTGCTGTTTTATCGATCCGGATGCCAAGTTCGGTTGCATAATCCCAGAGCAGTTCAATGCATTCGGTATATCGCTGGCATTCACCGCAGTTGCCGTCATGCTCGTACCAGACCTGCATTCCGTGCTTGTCGGAAACGAAGATGATTGCAGGTGTCTGGAATGGTATCGAGCGCCCGATCAGGATTCCCCGCTCCGCATTGATCTTCTCTATCGCGATCTGGTTCGCGTGCGCCATCTCCGAAAGCGCTTCATCGATCTTCTCATCCATGACAAGAAGGGCCTTGGACACTGCCTGCCGGGAGATCCCGAGCAGGTTGGCTATCGTGATATTGGGAGTGCCGCTGCGCCGCATCTTCCAGAACCCGAATTGCTTGTCGTTCATGGGCAGAAGCATATGTCAACGTATGCATATTGACTATATAAAAGTTTTTTAAAAAAATGCCCGTTCTGATTTTGGAGAAAAATGCCCGATCCGGAAGGGCAATTTCATTATCTCTCCCTACCCCCTATGGGG
>JBAXDE010000387.1:0-1779 GCA_037141115.1 Methanomicrobiales archaeon
GCCCGGATGAGTTATGCCACCTCGCGGGAGAACCTGGTGCGAGCCCTTGATAGGATCAAAAAGGTAATAGGTGAATAATATGGTCAAAGAACTTTTACGCAAATTATCCAATGCCCATGGTGTTTCGGGCAGTGAAGGCAATGTCTATGCACTCATCAAGAAAGAGCTCAAGGGGCATGTCGATGAGATCCGCGAGGATGCCATGGGCAACCTCATTGCAGTCAAGCATGGCAGCAAATTCAAGGTGATGCTGGCAGCTCATATGGATGAGATCGGCCTCATGGTGAAGTACATCGAGGAGAAAGGTTTCATCCGATTCGTTGCTCTTGGCGGCTGGTACGGCCCGACACTGTACAACCAGCGCGTGATCCTGCACGGGTCAAACGGCCCCGTTGTCGGGGTCATTGGCGGTAAACCTCCGCACATGATGGACGATGAGGAGCGCAAAAAAGGTGTCAAAGTCGATGATCTCTTCATTGATATTGGCGCTACCAATCCCGATGAGGTGGATTATCTCGGAGTTGAGATCGGCACCCCCGTGACCATTGACCGCGAATTCTGTGAGCTGGCCAACACCCGGGTTACCGGAAAAGCTTTTGACAACCGGGCCGGAGTGGCCATGCTGATCAAAACCTTAAAAGAGACCGACTCCCCGCTCACCATTTTCGGTGTCTTTACCGTCCAGGAAGAAGTTGGCTTAAAAGGCGCCCGCACCAGTGCATATGCTCTCGATCCTGACTGCGCCATTGCAACCGATGTCACAATTCCCGGTGATCACCCGGGTATCGAAATGAAGGATGCACCTGTCCTTATGGGTAAGGGCCCGGTAATCACGATTGTTGACAGCAGCGGAAGGGGGCTTATTGCCAACCGCAAAGTGGTCAAGTGGCTCAAGGATGCTGCAGACTCAAATTCGATCCCCGTGCAGATGGAAGTCGGCAGTGGTGGGACCACGGATGCGACAGCGATCCACCTGACAAAAGGCGGTATTCCGAGCACAACAATGAGCATCCCCTCCCGGTACATCCACTCTCCGGTTGAAGTGGTGGATTGCGCTGATATTGAAGCGGGAGTAAAAATACTCGTAGCTGCCCTCAGGAAGAAGCCGGTATTGTAATTATCTTCATTTTTTAGTAATCCTTTTTTTAGTAACCAGTTATCCCCGTGTGCCAGGTCTAAAACACCGACTGGTTGCATCCCAATCTAATGGATATTAATGATTCGCAAGTATATTAAAAAAAAAGATCCCAACAAAAAAATGTGTAGCGCCTCGGCCGGGACTCGAACCCGGGTCAAAAGCTTCGGAGGCTTCTAGGATGTCCGCTACCCTACCGAGGCTTTTAATTACCGATCCTTCATGCAAGGTGGTTTCTTGATACAGCATCCCTGTTTTTACAGAACTGCATGCATTCTCGGTTCTATATTAACAATACCTCAAAGGATATTAAAGTTCCCGGAAGAGATGATTTATGGAGATAGTTTCCCATTATCAAACGCAATGCCGGAGACTCATGAGCCGTGAGAATAACTTCCATTGGTAAGCGGATTAACCGGTAAGAACCGGGAAAATAATATCGCAAATGGTGTTTAACGGAATGATCCAGTGTTGCCATTTTTCTGGCAGGAACGACAAAATCACCCTTGCCCGTTTTCCGGAATTCGCCTCATTTGGTGAGAAATGAATGGAGAAACAGTTTTTTTTGAAGTGAATGGAAAAATAAGGGAAGGGAATGTTCTAAATATCATTGAAATTAAATATGCTATCCATGTCAGGAAAAT
>JBAXDE010000388.1:0-1778 GCA_037141115.1 Methanomicrobiales archaeon
AGTAAACCCGAAAGGTTGGTTTGCCCTATTTTTTGGAGGGGATACGAAAATCCGGGCAAAAAGAAGTTGGAACAGGGCACCATCTTATGAGCTCACACGCGAAATAGAGGAGCGATATGAATACTCGTATACAGTTCTCCGACTTCCAACTATCCAAGGAACTCGGAAAAGCCATTGAAGATATGGGCTTCGAAGAGCCCTCGCCTATCCAGGCACTCGCCATTCCTCTGATTCAGGCCGGGCGTGACGTTACCGCCCAAGCACAGACCGGGACCGGCAAAACTGCCGCATTTGGGATTCCAGTTATCGGAAAGATCGATCCATCAAAACGTGTAGTCCAGGCAATCGTGCTCTGTCCCACCCGTGAACTTTGCATCCAGATTGCCGAAGAGTTCTCACATCTCCTCGCCCATCTTCCAAAGATATTCGTTCTTCCCGTCTATGGCGGCCAGCCAATTGACCGACAACTGCGTGCGCTCCATTCCGGCGTCCATATCGTGATCGGTACTCCCGGGCGCGTGATGGACCACATGGACCGCAGGACTCTGAACCTGCATGATGTCCACACCGTTGTGCTTGACGAAGCCGACCAGATGCTTGACATGGGATTCCGGGATGACATCGAACTTATCCTCAAGAAAATCCCGCAGGATCGCCAGACCCTGCTCTTCTCTGCAACCCTTCCCCAGCCGATCATTGATATCTCAAAGCGGTTCATGAACAAACCCGAGTTTGTCAAGGTCCAGTACGCTGAACTGACGGTGCCGCAGATTGCACAGAGTTATATCGAAGTCAAAGAACGCGAAAAGATCGATATCCTCTGCCGCCTGATCGATATCGCCGACCCTCACCTGTCAATCATCTTCTGCAACACCAAGCGCAGGGCAGAAGAACTTGCCGGCAAGATCAAAGCCCGGGGTTACCGTGCCGAGGAACTGCACGGTGACATGAAACAGTCCCAGCGCGACCGCGTGATGGGAGGATTCAGGAAAGGTTCAATCGAGATCCTGATCGCAACCGATGTTGCTGCGCGCGGGATCGATGTCGATGATGTCGACATGGTCATCAACTTCGACATCCCGCAGGATGTGGAATACTATGTCCACCGTATCGGCAGGACCGGGCGCGCAGGCAAGAGCGGCAAGGCCATCACCTTCGTCTCCCCCAAGGACTTCAACAAGCTCCGCGAGATCCAGCACTATGCAAAGGTCCAGATTCCCCGCATGCCCGTTCCCTCACAGAGCGATGTTGCAGAGACCCGGACCAAGGCAGTGCTCGAAGCAGTGCGCGAGACTATCCAGGCAGGAGGTCTCGAGACCTTTACCCGGGTCATCGAAAAGGAGACTGAAGGAGATCTCAACACTGTTGACATCGCCGCGGCTCTCTTAAAGATGCAGATGGAAGAGCGCCTCGAAGCTCCGGCAGAGAAGCGCGAAGATGTAGACTTTGCAGACACCGGTGCTGAAGTAGGCATGGTCAGGTTCTTCCTGGCAGTCGGCAGGCAGCACAAGGTCGCCCCCAAAGACATCGTCGGCGCAATTGCCGGTGAGACCGGTATTCCCGGAAAAGCGATCGGTGCAATCCGCATCCTTGACTCCTACTCCTTTGTGGAGATCCCCAAGGAAAACGCCAACGAAGTCTATACCATCATGAAAGACCGGACCATCCGCAACCAGCCCACCGGCATTGAACCGGCAGCCGGCAAGCGGGCCTATTAAGCCCCTTTTTTGTATCCCCTCCAAAACTAAGGGAAAGATCGATATTTTAGTAAATATATA
>JBAXDE010000389.1:0-1772 GCA_037141115.1 Methanomicrobiales archaeon
TTTCGGAGCCGATCATTTCGATGTCTGTGACAAAGGTGGCTATCTCTCCGATCGTTTGAGCGACTTTCTTCATGGTGTCGGACATATCCCGGTCGGCCGAGGCGCATGAAGTGAGCATGGCGGTTATGGCTTTCATCCCGTGGCTCATGACATCCACAAACGAGGAGCCGGAGGAGTCCGCTACTCCGGCGACATTCCGGGTTTCGTCTGCTATCAGGGATTGTTTGTAGGCAACATCGCGCAGGTTGTCTACTACTGTGCTGACGGCGGTGTACAGCTCTGTCGAAGAAAAGTGGAGCTGGGCTTCCTGCAGTTCGCAGACGTCACCCGATTCGACGATCAATGCCTGACGTCGGTTTTCATCAATGGCTGTGACATCAGAATCGTGCAAATCAGTCAGAAGGCGTTCCAGCGCTTCGACGATGTGCTCAACCTGCTGACGGGTCATGTCATGCATCTGAAGCGAGGAGACAACTTCACTGATGTTGGCGGTGACCTCGGTGGATATGGTCGAAACTGTGGCGCCGAATTGGGTGCAGCGTTCGTTGACCGATACCAGTTCCTGCAGACTGGATGCGGTGCTTTTGAGGGATGAAGCGACCTTGGCATCCTGAGCACTCTCGGATGAGCGGACGCCGGTAAGGTTGGAGTCGATCATGGTTACCATCTTATTGCGATGAGCCAGTATGGCTGCCGATTTGTCGTTGACCTGGTGAGAGAGCTTTTCGACGTCCATCGCCAGATTGACGAAGCCGCTCCCCATCTCACCCAAGCGGGCGCTTTCGATCTTTGTTGAGATACTCAGCATCCGCAGAGCCTTGTTCATCTTCTGAAAGCCTTCCAAAGGTTCCGAAAGATTGTCAAGAAGTACCTGTACCTGTTCCAGGGTGCTGCAGCTCTCACTGCTGCGGGTGCGGGCCTCGGTCAGGTAGGCTTCCATGTCGGCCATCATCTGCTGGAGGCGACCGGTAAGAGACTGAATCCTTTCGCCGGAAACAACCTCCAGCAACCGGTTCGACGTTCGGGTTATGTCCGCAGATCTTTGATAAAAACCCTGCACCTCTGAACCGATCTGCAGAAATTCGTCTTCGGTGGTTCCAGCCATCCGCTGTAAGGTATCAATTGCAGGGTAGAGGGCACCCCTCCAGACGCTCAGGACATCAGAGCCTGTCTGGGTGTTGGAGGAAGGGAGTTGTGAGTTAATTTCAAATGACATAATAGTACCTTGGAACACTTATTTTTTCCTAGCTAACCCCAGTTAACCCCCTTGGGTAAGGGGGGACTGAGGGGGGTTAGATTTAGATGTTACGTTATCAACTTGAGCGCCCGCAGCTCCTTGATGAGCTTTTGCTTGCTGACCGGTTTCACGATATATGCATCGGCTCCACATTCGTTGAACGATTTGATTACCGTGCGCGGATCATCCAGAGCCGTCGTCATAATGACCTTGACAGCCAGTTGTGACGGTATCTCCATCATTTTTTCGAGACCACGGATGTTTCGCAGAGCATCCATTCCATCCAATACCGGCATCATGATATCCATGAAGATGACTTCATATGGACGCTTTGATTCGTGCGCCAGTGCAAAGGAGTCTATCGCCTCCTGACCGTTAACAGCGATGTCGCAGTCACCCTCAGAGGAAAGCAGTTGTTTCAGAATCCGGCGGGATAATAGATCATCTTCGGCGATCAGGCATTTCATAAAGTTTCTCCTTCTACTACGGCAGATTAAGAGTCAACTGTGTTGTGAATGCCGGTTTGCCACCAGGC
>JBAXDE010000390.1:0-1766 GCA_037141115.1 Methanomicrobiales archaeon
CTCGTACACTTCATCGGATACAACAGTAACACCGGCTTCCTCTGCATATTCGACAATGGCTCGTATTGACTCCTTGCTCTCAACGGCACCGGTAGGATTTGCCGGCGAGTTTAAGACAAATAATTTTGCCCCGTCCATGAGTTCTTTTGCCCGTTCCACATCGATATGAAGGTCAGGGGTTAGCGGGAAACTGACAGGACGGCCGCCAGCCAGGATTGTCAATGATGCATAGGAGACAAAACCCGGATCCGGGCAGAGGACACGGTCATCATCACCAACCATTGCCTGCATGACAATGTGGAGAGCTTCACTCGCACCGGCGGTAACAATAATTTGATCGGGGGTGTAAGAGAGTTGGTTCTCCTTTTTGGATTTTGCACAGATTGCATGGCGAAGCTCAGGAATACCTGTATTTCCCGTATAACCGGTCTTTCCTTCCTTAATCGCCAGGATGGCTGCATCCTTGATATGCTGCGGAGTATCAAAATCCGGCTGCCCAAGGCCGAGATTGATGGTATCCGGACCAGCAGATTCAAACAAACGCCGGATTCCCGAGATCTCAATATCTTTTACCCGTTCTGCAAACGTAAGATCTTTCATGAAAAACACCCGGACTATTCGATATTGGTATGCCTGTTCTTAAGAGCGCTTTCATCCGTCTGGGTAATCTCCATGAGCCGGGAGACCACTGCGTCAGCAAAGATCATAGAGACGGTATCAAAAAGGGTTCCTAACGGGGCAAACGATTTGTGCTCCCCCATCATCTGCCGAATCTCAAACTCAACTGCATCATCCTCAACATAATCCCGGTGATGCTCGATGATGACAATACAATCCGAGATCTTACCAATCCGGGAATCCGAATTTGAAGAGATCAGGCAGATCCTGCCACCAATCTCTTTTGCCGTCTCAGCCAGATCCGCAACGGTCTTTGTCCTGCCGGAACCAGAGAAGATGACCATCAGGTCACCCTTGTTCAAAGCAGGAGTTATTGTCTCTCCGACAACATATGCATGAAATCCCAGATGCATGAGGCGCATGGCAAACGCTTTTGCCACAAGTCCCGAGCGTCCTGCACCAATCACATAAATGCGATTTGCATGCAGAAGTTCAGTAATGAATTTTCCGACATCATCGTCAGAGATGGTATCGGCAATCGAACGGATCTTTGATGCCATCAGAAGCATCATTTCCTGTACCCTGTGGCCTTCCATGATTTCTCCACACAAGATGCTATTGCATAGTAGATGAGAATTTCGCAGTTGCCTACGGATCTTCATTCTTTAATCGGTTATGACATCACGTAAGGATGAAAAATTTCATGAGAATTTGCCTGGGGCATTCTCTAAGATGCCGGTGCCAATACCATGCGCCATTGCTGAATATTTACCCGTTCGTTAATCCTGGAGTCCTTGAGAGAGGGAGTTTTGGGGATTTGAGGCTCTGTTAAAACCCTTTTTCATGGTTCGCTTTTTTCTCTACCGACTGTTATGATTGTGACCCCCTCTCTCCCCCTAAGGGGGAGGCAACCCAAGGGGAGCACCCCCTTGACCCCCGGTCCAGTTTTTTCAATACGATTTTTTTAAAAACCTATCGCAATAGTGGGTGATGTCCGGGCTGGGGGGGAGTTACGACATACCAAGTGCCCGTAAGCGCAACAACTGTTTTTGTGTTTCAGGGTTTCAACAGAGCCGAATTTGAGGGAATTTCAGTATCCCCTCCAAAAAATAGGGCAAACCTGTTTTCGCCAATTCGTTTTTGATCCA
>JBAXDE010000391.1:0-1759 GCA_037141115.1 Methanomicrobiales archaeon
GTTGAGCATCTTGTAATCCGGGTGGAACGCGGAGAAGTGCATCGGAGTTTCCGGGCCAAGATGTTCTATCACCCAGCGAATCAAACCTTCCTGCTCTTCCATGCTGTCATTGAGACCCGGGATCACAAGTGTAACGGTCTCGACATGCATGCCAAGCTCCCGTGCGAGCTGTGCCGAGTCGAGTACCGGCTGGAGTTTCGCACCGCAGATCTTTTTGTAGAAATCTTCCGTGAAGGCCTTGAGATCCACCCGGAATGCCCCGAGCATGGGGCTGAGTTCGCGGAGGGCTTCTTCCGTGATGTACCCGTTCGTCACGTAGATGGTCCCGAGTCCCTTTTCCTTCGCCAGTGTGCCCATCTCCCGGGTATACTCGTGCCAGATCGTGGGCTCATTGTAGGTCCACGAGATGCTTGCACTCCCGCTTGCGATCGCCCGCTTCACCCCTTCGGCCGGCTCCAGCGACCGGAGCGGTGCCGTATCCAGGTCCGCCCGGGAGATATGCCAGTTCTGGCAGTGCTCGCAATGGAAGTTGCAGCCGACACTGCCCAGCGAGTACGAAAGGGTGCCGGGCAGGTAATGAAAAAGAGGTTTCTTCTCGATCGGGTCAACGGCCTCGGCACTGATCTTCCCGTAGGTCATTGCTCTGAGCGTACCGTGGTTGTTCACCCGGACGCCACAGATGCCATGCTTCCCGTCAGTGATCGTGCAGCGGTGATTACACAGCGAACACTTCACCGCATTGTTCTCCAGTTTTAGGTACTGGCCTGCCTCGTGCATACCCGGCCTGTTATGTGGATTTGGGATGTTCCTTATTCTCTTTTTCTATCTCTTTGAAAGCATCTGCACCATCGATCTCGAGCACGAACGAACCGCGGTATCCACAGTCCTTGCAGAGAAATACCTGGCCGACACACCCGCCGGCAACGGGAAAGATCTCCTGGCTCTTACAGTTCGGGCAGTAATACATAGCAACTCTATATGAGCATCAGGTACAAAAACTAGTGCAATGAGGAATATTGTCATCTCGCTGGGTGGTTCTATCCTGATCCCCACTCTCAGCGGGAACAGGATCCGCAGCTATGTCCCGGTCCTTAAGGCGATCGCGGAGCACCACCGGCTCTTCGTGGTTGTTGGCGGGGGCGGGGCAGCCCGGGATTATATTGAAGCTGCACGGGAACTCGGCGTGGATGAGGGAACTTCCGATGAGATCGGGATCCTGGTTACCCGGCTCAACGCTACCCTTCTTATCTCCGCTCTTGGCGATGCAGCCTACCCGAAAGTTGCCGAGAGCCACTCCGAGGCAAAGAAGTTTGCCGAGTCTAACAAGATCGTGGTGATGGGCGGGATTACTCCCGGCCAGACCACCGATGCTGTTGCTGCTGTGCTCGCAGAACGCGTGCGGGCCTCGGTTTTCATCAACGCAACCTCGGTCAATGGGATTTACGACAAAGACCCGAAGAAGCACAAGGATGCAAAGCGGTTTGCAACCCTCACTCCTCCGGAGCTGCTGGTGATCGTCAGCCAGATTGGACTCGGCGCCGGATCCAATAATGTTCTTGATATCATCGCTGCCCGGATTGTCGAGCGCAGCCATATTCCGCTCGTGGTGCTGGATGGTCAGGTGCCCGAGAACCTGTCGGATGCGATCCTCCGGGGTACATTTACCGGAACCGTTGTTTCGGAAAACAACCAGTCCCCCCTTCCGGTCTGAGCCGGGATACCATTACCTATTTTTATCATCCCGACGCATGTATGATGT
>JBAXDE010000392.1:0-1758 GCA_037141115.1 Methanomicrobiales archaeon
GATGCTGCAGGGATTTGCCGGATACAAAGTAGGTATGACGCATGTTATCATGGTGGATGACCGCAAGACCAGCTCCACTGAGGGTAAAGAGATAATGGTGCCCGTCACCGTTATTGAAATCCCTTCAATGAAAGTGGCTGCTATTCGTGCCTATTCCTGTGATACATACGGTAAACATGCCCTGACTGAACTCTGGGCAGAACCGCTCGATGCAATTCTTGGACGCAGGATCACCATGCCCAAGGATTACAATGCAGAAGCCGCGCAGAAGAAATTTGCAGATGCAATCGAAGCCGGCATTGTTGCAGAGATCCACGCGGTTACCTACACGCAACCCGCAGCCTTAACCGGCGTTCCCAAGAAAGTCCCCGACCTGATGGAAATCAAGGTCGGCGGTGGCGACATGAAGAAACTGTTTGAATTTGCGCAGGGTCTCTTAGGAAAAGAGGTCACGTTAAACAACGTCATCCAGACCGGCGCTTTTGCTGATATCACGGCAATCACAACCGGTAAAGGTACCCAGGGTGCTGTAAAGCGCTGGGGTATCGCACTGCGCAAACGCAAGCACTCCCGTGGCAAGAAAGAACGACATATCGGTACTCTTGGACCATGGAACCCCCACCATGTAAGGTGGCAGGTCCCCCAGATCGGACAGCTGGGATTCCAGCAGCGTACAGAATTCAACAAGCGGATCTTGAAAGTCAGCGAGAATGCCAGTGAGATCACACCCGCGGGTGGATTCCTTCACTATGGTGTCTTAAAGAGCCCGTATGTTCTGGTCAAGGGATCGATTCCCGGCCCGGTCAAACGTCTTGTACGTATCCGCCCGGCGATTCGTCTTGGTGAACAGGTTGTCAAGATGCCCGCAATCCAGTTTGTGAGCGTCCAGAGCAAGCAGGGGTGATCAGAGATGAAAGCACAGGTTAAAACAATTGAAGGTGGCGTTGTAAAAGACATCGAACTTCCGGCCCTCTTCTCAGAAGCATACCGCCCTGATCTGATCAAAAAGGCAGTCATGGCCCTCCAGAGCACCCGCAGGCAGCCACACGGAACCAACCCGTTTGCCGGCATCTGCTCGTCAGCAGTAGGCTGGGGAAGCGGTCGCGGTTCATCACACGTGCCCCGTATCAAGAACGGTTCACGTGCAGCCAAGGTTCCGCAGGCCAAAGGCGGGCGTGAAGCACACCCACCGAAAGTAGCCAAAGTCCTGATCAAAGAGATCAACCAGAAGGAAAAGCAGAAAGCGTTCCGCTCTGCAGTTGCAGCAAGCATCTGTGAGGAGCTCATCAGGGGAAGAGGCCATGTATTTGCTGGCGCTGCCCCGTTTGTCCTTGAGGACAAGTTTGAGACTCTCGATAAGACCGCAGATGTCATAACCGCACTCACCACCGCAGGTCTCTATGGAGATGTCGAGCGGTCAAAGGACAGCAAGAAAGTCAAAGCCGGTAGAGGCAAGATGCGTGGTCGCCGGTTCAAGCAGCGAAAGAGCCTGCTCATCGTCACTTCCGGAACACCACTGCGTGCAGCACGCAACCTGTCCGGTGTCGATGTAGTCACTGTAGATCAGCTGAATGTTGAGCACCTTGCACCCGGTATGCTGGCAGGACGCCTGACCGTGTGGACAGAAAGTGCACTCGTTCGCCTGGAGGGGAGATAAATGGTACTGAAATACCCGTTTGTAACTGAGAAGGCAATGGTCCTGTTAGAGAACCAGAGCAAACTCCAGTTCCTCGTTAACCGTCAGGCAACAAAGATCTC
>JBAXDE010000393.1:0-1756 GCA_037141115.1 Methanomicrobiales archaeon
CCCACTTCTTGGCGCAACTCCGCATACTCGGGGCTGAACCAGTGCTCCGGCAAGAACAACTCATCGTCCACCAGGGACCACACCCCGCTGGCCGGAGGCACAAAGCTCAGGCAGGTGGCCACCTGGCACAGGTCCACCTTGCCCAACCGACCGTTGTATTGCCGTCCCACTCCCGCACTGCCTTCTCCGGCTTTGGCGTCGGCGGTTTCATCCACGATCAGCACCCCGCCCTCCTGGAGGCGCGGATCCTTCTGGATCTCGTCCTGGATGCGTTCATAGACCCTCCTGGCCGGCCAAGGCGAGTCGCTCATAAACTGTTGCAGCTGCTGGCCGTCTCGTCCCGGTTCCAGCCGGCGCTCAATGTTGGCAAAGTTGCGTTGGTCTTCCAGGGTCAATTGTCCCAGCCAGTAGCGCAACGCATAGGCGCTGGTGTTGTGGGTGCGGGTCTTAAAACAGGAACGGAAACGCCGGCAGAAGCGGCGCAAACTCGCTCCCAACGATCTGACCGCTGCCTTGGGAATGCCCCAGCGGTCCGGGTCAAAAAGACAGGCGTTCCCTCGTTTTTTGTTACACCCTCAAACTTCGCTCACAACTCAATTCTTGGCAAGGGGTTACCCAGGAAACCTAACATTGTCGAAGTACCCACGTTTACGAATCCCGAGTTGTGCTGCAAGTCATAGATGCCGTAGGGAAAGGCGCGCGGCACTTCGGGACTGGGGAAATTGTGTCCGTTGACCCGCCGGGGTTGCTTGGCTGGAAGCCACTGGCGACCAGCATTCGCGTAGTTACCAATGAGTTCTTTCTTCTTGGTATCGACTGATATGACCGGCTCTCCAGCCGCCAAAGCGCGTTTCACGCACCGGTTGATATGCCGAAACTGGGCGTCCCGATCAGGATGGTCTTCGCCTTCCTCCAGCTTGCGATTCCCTTGCAGACTGTAGTTCTGATTGTGTAGCAGTTGAGCGACTCTTACATAGCTCACGGGATGCTTTTGAGAGCAAAGTTCAGCGGCCAGTGTCCGCGTGCTCTTACAGATCCAGCGCAAGGGAGACTCCGGATCACCACGGGTTCCGCCCTCAATCAAGTCGTCCAGCGCAGCTATCAGGGCGGGATCGGTTTGTGTGAGGTTCTTCCGTCCCCCGCCTGGGCGGCGAATGCGCCCCGCCATAGGAGCATCCCTCTTCTGGATTTCGCCCACACCCTTGGCAATGGATTTTCGAGATAACCCACAAGCCCGGTGGACTGTGGATATACCGCCATATCCCAATTCGATAGCTTCATTTGCCGCCATAATGCGCCGAGTCCGCTCATCAAGTAGCGGCCAAATAGAGCTGAATCTCCGCTTTAGTTGCGCGATAGAAACCATGAGTCATCAGCATATCATATTGCCTCCTCAGTTGCTACCTTTGTTGCTTACCGCAGCCTAAATGGCGGCTAAACTGGCTTTGATATGCAGCAGCCTCGAATTATTTACCCGTTCAATGGGACGGAGCGGATTACGGTATGCGGAGCCGGCGGTTTCATCGGCGGTCATTTGGTAGCCGCTTTGCGCCAGCGCGGGTTTGCGCATTTAAAGGCCGTGGATTGCAAGCCTACAAGTGAGTGGTGCCAATGCTTTTCCGATTTGGAAATGGCCCGCGTAGCGTCAAAACCAAATTCTTATCACTTAATTGCCGCATTGACGAGGCTCTGCGGGCGGAACACCACCAGCGGCGACCTATGCAAGGCGGAAGCCATCGGGCTGGTCGTGTGGCAT
>JBAXDE010000394.1:0-1754 GCA_037141115.1 Methanomicrobiales archaeon
GTTACTGGAATAATCTCAAAATCCTTGAACCGATATCGGGAATGCGCTTGTATCCATTTTTCCGCAGCAGCACGGGCATCCGGTTCGCAGGCAAATTCAGGGGAGCAGAGTTTCTTTAACGCCGTGTTATCTTTCTTGAAATCTTTCTTTAGATTGTCGGTAAATGTCTTCTCCTGTCGCTTATGCATCAATGTAGAGTGAATCACCACCCACTTCTGATCTATACCGGCATAATTCTCCTGATGCTCGGAATAGGAGTATCGTATATCAGAACAGGTAATGAATTCAAGATTGGAATTTATCAGGTCGTTAACCCGGGAAATCGTTGCCGGTACATGGCTGATCCAGAACGTGTGAGACCCTAACTCTTTAAGATTTTTTTCAGTGTAAAAAGCGGAATCCGCGACATGGTAGACTTTTTCATCAGACTTCAGATTTTCTACGAGTGCCTGGATAATTCTACGGAGGGTTTCTTTGTCGGATTCATTTCCGGAGAACGTCTGGAGGAAGAGCGGAACTCCGTGTTGATTCGCTGCTATACCAAGAACAAATCGTTTGAGATCCCATCTCCCATCTTTCGGATGTCCGTAAGTAATCTGGATCTCTTCGGTATTGGTGTCAGATTCGTATTCTCCGTATACACTGAAATTTGTGGTGTCGACATGGATGCAGTGCGAGCCAAACTCTGTTGGAAGCAGGCACTCTGCTACGATTTCATTGAATAATTCTGTCGGCCCGTAGTTCGCGATGGCGTCCAACGTTCTTCCGAGAACGTCATCATTGAGCTGGTCTTGCTTGACTCCGTCTCCCAAAAGCCGAGCAATGGCTATATCTGCGTAAAATTCAGGAAAAAGATAGAGGCGGCGTTCCACAAAACCAAGTCCATTGATTGACATGGCTTTGATAACTTTGGAGTGAGGCAGGTTGTGGTGACGGGTTTTGGGGATTGCCCGATCGATTATTTTTGCTATACCCAACGCGTCAAAGGCTCCGGCTACGATTCCAAGATGGTTTACTGATAGGATCGAATCTTCATCAAATCCCTCAATTATTGACATATTTTACTTTTTAGGCTCATTGTACAAAGATCTTTCGGTTGAATAATAATTGTGGAGATCTGGTTTTTACTGCGGATTGTGGGATCGATTAGTACTACAGCACATATAGGAACTAAAAAAACAGCAACAATTCCAACAACAATTCCAGAGTTGAACCACCATCGTTGATAGTGACTCAACTCATGTCTGAATTTTAAACAAAATTGGCAGTTGTCAACAAATTCTCTAGAATTGAAATAGATCGAATTTTCCGTCTCTGTTTGTGTTACACTTTCACTCTCCCACAAATTTTCAAGACGGAAAGCAGCATCAGTCGCAAGAATTAAAGGTTCCTTCACAAAGACAAATTTGCTAGATAAAGATCTAATTGAGATATACGTTCTGGGTGAATCATCCAAATTAAAATTAAATCGATATTCCCCAGAATCATCAGAATAATCGTTAACCTCTCTAATGTATTCTAAGATAATAGTTCTATACTCCCCTTGGAGTATGGGTCGGCTATTAAATTCTATAATAATATGAAAATTTTGAAGAGGGATTGTTGGATCAAAATAATCTTCAATTTCACTATGAAATTCTAACAAATCATCGCAATAATCATAAATATGTAATTTTTTTCGATAGTGTAAACAATTTACTGTAACCTAACTTTGCCAGTTTGATCCCAATAGATGCAGAAGGTGCAACCTCTCG
>JBAXDE010000395.1:0-1738 GCA_037141115.1 Methanomicrobiales archaeon
ATCGATTAGAGTCAGGGTTGTCGAATTTACAGTTGAATCTTTACACTACCGATAATTATCGTAAGAATGCAGGAAATCCGTATGGTGGGAGGAATAATGAGGGAAAAACTGATTAGGAACAGATCATCTATCCCAGATTTGTTTCCGACTCAATACAAATCTACATACCTTTTTCTCTCCTGTCCTGCATACACTAGACCATGAAGTGGGCATTGCTTTCCGTCTGGGACAAGACGGGTATCGTTGAACTTGCGCGGGAACTCATTGAACAGAAATACAGTATTATGAGTTCGGGCGGTACCGGAAAAATTCTGGCAGAAGCCGGGATAAAGTTCACCGAAGTGTCCAGTTACACCGGCTTTCCCGAGATGATGGACGGGCGGGTCAAGACACTGCACCCGAAAGTTCACGGAGGTCTCCTTGGGCGGAGACAGGTTGACGATGCTGTCATGATCAAACATGGGATCAACCGGATTGATCTCCTGGTTGTCAACCTCTATCCATTCGAAAAGATGTCGGCAAAGAAGATGGAACTCAAAGAACTTATTGAGTATATCGATGTTGGCGGCCCTGCCATGATACGGGCTGCTGCAAAAAATTACGATGATGTTGCAGTTGTGGTAGATCCGGCAGATTACCCCTCAATCACCAAATCCATCCGGGGAACCGGGATCGGACCCGAGGACCGCTTGTACCTGGCAAAGAAAGCCTTTACCCGGACTGCAGCCTATGATGCAGCGATCAGTAACCACCTCAATGCTCTTGATTCAGCATTCCCAACCACTTTAACTCTTCAGTTCATGGGAGGAAGAAAGCTGAGATATGGTGAAAATCCCCACCAGCAGGCTGCTGTATATGGAACCAGCGGTATTGCCGGTACTGAGCCGGTGCAGGGCAAACAGATGTCCTACAATAATTATCTCGATGTGAACGCTGGTACTGGCCTTTTGAGGGAATTTGAAGAACCGGCAGCAGTAATTGTCAAACACAATAATCCCTGCGGCGTTGCGGTGGGCGCTACTCTTCTCGAGGCATATATCTCGGCGCGGGATGTAGATCCTGTTTCTTCCTATGGTTCTGTTATTTCATTAAACCGGGAAGTAGATCAGCAGTTAGCCGAAGAGATCTGCAAAACATTTGTCGAAGTGGTTGTAGCACCATCCTTCTCACCGGAGTCGCTCTTGGTCATGAGCCGGAAAGAGACGATGAGAGTTCTCATTCTTCCGGAAGTCTCGCCGGCTGATGAGATCCGTACCATTGATGGCGGAGTGCTCGTCCAGCGGACACCGGAATACCAGGAACACTGGGAAGTAATTACCGACAGGGACCCAACCCCGGATGAGATGAAAGCTCTCCAGCTGGCCTGGAAAGTATGCAAACATACCAAGAGCAACACGATCATCTTTGCTGACCAGAAACAGACGCTGGGTATCGGGGCTGGTCAGATGAGCAGGGTCGATTCGGCTAAGATTGCGATCGACAAAGCCTGCAGGTCACTTAAAGGGTCTGCCGTAGCGTCTGATGCATTCCTGCCTTTCCCCGATACACTCGAAGTTGCTGCCAGTGCCGGGGCAACTGCTCTTGTTCAGCCGGGGGGATCCATCCGGGACAAGGAAGTTATTGAAGCTGCAAACCGGCTCCATATGGCAATGGTATTTACCGGGATACGCTATTTCCGGCATTAATTTGTATCCCCTCCAAAACTAAGGGAAAGATCGATATTTTAGTAAATATATAC
>JBAXDE010000396.1:0-1722 GCA_037141115.1 Methanomicrobiales archaeon
CATTTGGGCTGGGGCTTGTCGGCTGCATACCCGACAGCACACAGAACAACCGGAATGAATTCCTCGGGAAGGAAGAGGACTTCTGCATAACCGGCCGGATCAAAGCCTCCCATCGGGCAGGAGTCAATCCCGAGTGACTTTGCACCATTCACGGCATTGCCCAGCGCGATATAGCATTGTTCCCGGGAAAATGCGAGTTGCTGTTCGGGGCTCATTGACCGGATATATCCCATCATCATCTCAGTGTACTGTGCAATAGAATCGGTCGGTATGCCGGTTCCTTTGAGTCCCTCGCTCACCCGTACTACCTGCTGCTCGAGCTCGGTGATTGCACAGAATACGAGGAGGTGGGAACAGGAGGTGATCTGGGGCTGGTTATTGGAATGGGGATGCAGGTTATTCTTGATCCGGCTCGAAGAGACGATCTTGATCTTCCATGGCTGGAGATTGAACGCGGATGGTGCATAGCGAATCAGGTCCAGCAGTGCATAGAGCATCGGATCATCGATCATCCTTCCGTCAAATTCCCTGACTGCATATCTTTGCATGACAATATCTTTGAATTCCATGACTCTGTCTCCCGAATATATTGTATGATTTTATGACGTTCTCTTAGACTTTCCGATAGAAAAAAATGATGGTGAAAACAGTTTATTCCTCTTTCCTGTTTTTAAATACTTTTTTTTTAAAACGATTCAGGGAATCTTTGCATATGCCTTCTGGCTCAGGTTAACCAGCAATGCAGTATCGGGAAATGGCCCGGTAATCTTTACCACTTCAAAGGTATCTCCTTTCGAGAAGATAATCTCGGAAAAATTGGTTTTTATTCCTGCCTGCACATTTGTGTCGTCCCGGCCTGCCAAAACGGGATTTTCGACAGCCGTCCGGGCAGGTTGCTGAGCGCTGGCAATACCGGAGAACCCCCTGGCACGATCTCCCAGGCCCTGAACTGCCAAGTCAGTATACAGGATATCCCGGTCTGAACGTGCCTGTTTTTCTGCAATCGCAATGATATCCGGCATTGAACCTGCCGGGTAGATGGCAATGGAGTGAGCGATCTCATAACCGGCTTTGCCGTCAAGGGCAAGGCTCGTGTACCGCGTGATCTGTCCACCCTGCCAGCCCATGCCCATGGCGACACTGCCCATATCGGAAGAAACTTTTGTCCTGTTCTCTGTCAGGGTAAAGTCCAGAGGCACGTCAGAAGGAGAGAGACTTAGCGCTGCCGGGTTAACCTGCGTTACGGTTACAGGAGTCGGAACGACAACTCCGGGACGGGTTGACTGGGTGCATCCTGCACAAACAATGGCAGCAATGATAAGAACTACAACAAAAACCGGGCGGGATACCTGCATTGTACTCAATTCACCCGACCGGAATAAAAAACAGGGTATCAGAACGGTACGGGGGATAATTTTAAAAATCCCCCTGTACCTTTCAGTTCCGCTTCAAACACCTCGGATACAATAATAGGCTTTCTTCAGGCCAAGGATGGTTGTGACCGGGCAGGTTGGGCAGATGCATCCTTTCTTCTCAAATATACAGTCCGGACTTTTTCCCGTAACGCAGAACAATAGTTCAGAGCCCGCCCGCATGCATTCGGTGTAGGAAGGGCAGGTTGGGCAGATGCATTTCTTCTTGTTATCCCGGATAAGTATTTCCTGTTCGTTACTGACCAGATCCCCCCACAGAAGTCCCAACAATCTTTTTTCGTAATTGTCC
>JBAXDE010000397.1:0-1718 GCA_037141115.1 Methanomicrobiales archaeon
AGAACCGTTTGTCCCATCAGTAGCTCTGGGGTCAGTGTAGATAGTCACAATTTTTTTATTGGTTTCACTCGTCTTAATTGGAATTTTGGATATTTCCATCCGGTCCATCGCCGCCCGCGTCGCACGCTTCGTGCACCTTCGGCGCACTCGCCCCCGCTCCGCGACCGGCTCCTCTAGTTTCGTACAGTTACGGGGAAGCCCACGCGGCGAGGGGCGGAGCCCCGTTGAGTGTAAGAAAAGATGGTTATGATGGGTTTGCCGCACTTGCGTCAGCTGCTATCTTGGCCTTTTCATTCGCTGCCCATGAAGAAATTGCATCAAGATTATTAATCACGGTCTGGTGCATTGTGTTGATCTGTCTGGCAGCAATGTCTGTCATTGTTTGAGAGCAGGTCTTGCAGAACATCGAATCGTGTGCATTGATGGTCCCGCACCGGGGACACCGGATTGCTTCCAGTGAAATATCTTTGAATTCCTCCACTTCACAAAGTCCGGCTTTCTGCAAGATTTTCTGTTCAACATCGGCCCCGGACATGTGGACATAGATTGCTGGCATCCCGCTCGATGCTTCCCACCCGGCAATAATCCGCAACTCCATCTCGGAAAATCCCTGCTTGGCAAGGTCCGTTAGCCGGGCATGCCGGATAGCGTGAGGGTGAACGGGTTTTGTAATTTTTGCAAGTTCCGCTATCGCCTTCAGACGGTTTGCAACGGTGTGCTCATGAACACACTTCCTGCCAAATCCAAACCGGTTGTACGTGATGAAGAGCGGAGCATCCGGATTTTCTTTCATGGGGTGGACGTTAATCCAGGTCTGGAGATCTCCAACGCAGGCCGTGAGCCGGAGTCGCCGCTGTCCGGTTTTCCCATCGACCATGATAACAGCCCCGTAACGGTCGAATTCAACGTGCCCGACACTCCGCGACAATATCTCGCTGATGCGGCACCCGGAATCCCACAGAAGCATGATGAGGGCCCGGTCCCGCTGCGTGTCACAAGCCGCTACAAGTTTCTCGATGTCGGACCTGCTGAGTAACCGTTCAACCGGGAGCTTGTTTTTCTGTCGCTTGATTTTGATATTCTCGAATAATTTCGCTTCTTCATTGGGAAGGAGGTACCGGAGAAATAATTTGATTCCAAGGATATCGCCTTGGACCGTTGCATGCGAACAGGGTTTGCCCCGTTTGCTCGGCATGGTTTTCCGGTGAATTACAAAATCTTCCAAGTCCGTAGCCGTTGTTTGCTTGAGGTCTTTGAAGTTGGTATAGAGAAGAAACGTGTAAACCCGCCAGAGTTTTTCTCCAATGCTCTTGGGGCGAAGCTGTTTCAATGTGAGAATCCGGAGGTAACCTTCGAGGTATATTTGATTCACCGGATCGAGTTTTTTCAACTTGGTGAACTCGGGGTGCATGATCTCCATGGTGTGCTAAATTTCATAAATGTATCTATCGCCGTTAATTGGCGATAGACTCAAGATCTGTTCTTGCAGAAGTTCGCGGGTTCAAATCCCTCCCCTCGCATCCGGTTTTAAAATCCGAGTCATTTAATCCATCTGTTTGTAAAAATAATTGCAGTTTTGCGATAGATATTCGCATATGTTTCTTAATTTCACTGGAGCAACCGCGTGTACCGAAATCCTCAACATCGGTAAAAGGGAAATAATGTGTTTTCGCCAATTCGTTTTTGATCCACTAAACGCGAAAACGCCAATCCAATTT
>JBAXDE010000398.1:0-1715 GCA_037141115.1 Methanomicrobiales archaeon
GCACGGTGCCGACCAACTCCCAGTCCGTCTTCAAGGTGCTCAGGCTGGTACGAACGCCGGCCTCGAACCTGGTGTCATGGTATGCTACAACCAATAGCGGAGTAAGAACATTCATGACAGTGTATCGATCCACAAACCTGCGCTACAGCTCATGGATTCCGTGGGCAAGCAACATTGCAAGAAGCTTTTCAGGCACCAACGATTGGTGGGACACAAATCCACCAGCGGCCAGCATACCCGTCTTTTACAGACCATCCTTGACCAATCAAGCATGGTAGCAACCGGCCATATCACACGTGCTGCCGTGGAACAGCTCGCGGTTTGCTGTTGACAGTTCGAACTGGTCGGAGCAGATTCCCCATGCGAACACCTTCAGGTGTGAGGTTAACAGGAGAAGGAGAGCAGTCCGAGTATGGAGAACACCAGCGAGTGCAGCCCCGCGGCTGAAGTCGTCTCAAAGGATGACGAACCTCCCCTTCCGGGGATGAGCGAATCCAATCTGGTCGTCAGGCATGACGTCCGCGAGTCAGTATCACCCCGGCTCAACGCGCTGGCACAAACTCCCCAGTGGGAGAGCTGGCAGTGGCAGCTGCGAAATCGGATCCGGAGCATGGCCCGGCTCACCGATTACTTTCCCGGACTCGACATTTCCGCCGAGGCACTCAGAGCTGCGGCAAATTTCCCGCAGGCCATTACTCCGTACTATGCCTCTCTCGCCAAAAAGAGCGACCTGTCGGACCCGGTGCTCATGATGTCTGTGCCTCAGGGCAAAGAGCTGCTGAATCCCCCTTTCCTCATGGATGACCCATTGGAAGAAGAGCGCAATATGCCGGTCCCAGGGCTGGTTCACCGGTACCCCGATCGCGCCCTCTTCCTGGTGACCAGCGCCTGTGCCGTTTACTGCAGGCATTGCACCCGCAAGCGGGTGACCGGTGAGAGGGAGTCGCAAGTCTCGGCTTCCCGCATAAAGCGAACAGTGCAATACCTGCGCGAGCATCCCGAAATCAAGGACGTCGTAGTGTCCGGAGGGGATCCGCTCACCATGTCGGACCATACCATAGAGACGGTCATCGCCGCCTTGCGCTCGGTACCGTCAGTGGAAGTGATACGCATTGGGACCAGAACGCCAGTCACTCTCCCGTTTCGCATTACGGACAAGTTGACCGAGCAACTCCGCAAGTATCATCCGATCTGGATCAACACGCACTTCAACCATCCGTGCGAGATCACGCCGGAATCGACCGAGGCGTGCCGCCGGCTTGCAGATGCCGGTTTCCCGGTGGGAAACCAGTCTGTCCTGCTCAAGGGAATCAACGACAACCCCGCAACCATGGAACAACTGCTGCGCGGACTGCTAAAGATGCGCGTGCGGCCATACTATCTGTTCCAGTGCGATCTTGTAGCCGGCGTCGAACATTTCCGGACACCCTTGTCGCGAGGGATAGAAATAATGGAACATCTTCGCGGCAGGCTGAGTGGAATAGCCATACCCACGTTTGTGGTAGACCTGCCAAATGGCTGCGGAAAGGTGCCGGTTCTGCCGGAGTATGTGGTTTCGCGCAGTTCCACTCACACGGTCTTCCGGAACAACAAGGGCATTCAGGTGAGCTATCCGGAACCGATGCCGCTCGGTCCAGAAACAACCCTCAGTGGTTTGGACGAGCCTGCAGGAAACAAGACTGCGAAGGCCAGACAGCATAACACAGAATGTCGTC
>JBAXDE010000399.1:0-1701 GCA_037141115.1 Methanomicrobiales archaeon
CGTTATTAAAAAGGTTGAACGGATAGTAGTCCGGTCTTAACCTGACATGAGTGGGCAGGGGCAGGGTTATTTTCTGCGTTAGTATTTCCTGTCAATGTCATTACCGGAATTATTTGTATAATGTGTTGACGTATTCAGATTGAATACCTGTTGTAAAAAATATTCGGTCCTGGACAAACATCCTCACGATCCTATGATCAATTACACCTTTATGGTTGAAACGAAAAAGTGATGAGCATGGCGCCACCACCAACTCTCGTACTTCAGAATGTTATGTTACCCTCCGGGCGTGTAGCGGATATTTCCCTCGCATCGGGGAAAGTGTCCCACGTTGGGGCGTATAAGGGTTCTGCGGAAAAATGCGATTGCCGGGGCTGTTTTGTCGTCCCGGCTGCGGTCGATATGCATGTTCATATGCGCAGCGGTGTGCAATCGGCCAAAGAAGACTGGTCGAGTGGAAGCAAGAGTGCGATTGCCGGTGGAGTGACGGTTGTTGTTGACCAGCCCAACACCATTCCCCCGGTCACTGCTCCTCATGTTCTGGTGGATCGTGTACAGGATGCAAAAAACCACTCTTACTGCAATTTTGCCATCAACAGCGGAGTGACTCCCGATACTCCTCTCGAAGCCATGTGGGAAGCAGGAGCCATGGCATTTGGGGAGATCTTTCATGCAGCCTCCAGTTATGGCGATTCTATTGACGGAGTGGCCCTGGAGGCTGCATTTGATCGGATCCAGAAAATGGGCGGTCTTGCAACAATCCATGCTGAACGTATCGGCACATCTCCCGACACAGATCTCGTATCGCACGGTCTTGTCCGCTCTGCACTCGGGGAAGCTGATGCTGTTCGTACAGTGCAGTTCCTGAATCGCAGTGAATGCAGGCTTCATTTCTGCCATATGAGTTCCGTCCGTTCGATCGATGCAGCCACGGGTTCGGTTGAAGTAACACCCCACAACCTGTTCCTTTCACAGGAGCAGTTCGACAAAAACGATACGTTCGGGAAGGTAAATCCCCCCCTCCGTACGGAAGCGGAGCGGGACGGGCTCTGGGAGCGATGGAGCCGGATCGATGTCATTGCCTCGGATCATGCTCCGCACACGAGAGAAGATAAAGCGCAGGAGTTTCCCGGCGCCCCTTCAGGGATCCCGGGCGTTGAAACAATGGTGCCCCTCCTGCTCGCACAGGTTGTTGCCAAAAAGATAGATCTGGCATCCGTTATTGACAAGACTTCGTATGCCCCTTCCCGGCTGCTGGGAATTCCCCGGGCAGGATTTAATCCCGGTGACCGGGCAGACTTTGCAATATACTCAAAAAAGCCGGTGCCTGTCCGGGCCGAAAAACTGCACAGCCGGTGCGGGTGGACGCCCTTTGAAGGACAGAAAGCCATCTTTCCCAACATGGTAGTGATGAGCGGTTCCATTGCATATATCGGGGGGGAATTCACCCGGCAGGAACCAACATGGTTCGCGGGGAAAGGTCTCAATATCATACGTTGACGCTTGAATTCCGGGGAGATGAATTCACTCTTTTTTTTAAGGTTTTGTCCTATACCCAAGGGCTAAATATTTCAAAACCCGATATACTTGTGCCGATACAGCGCAGCCATAGGTCCCCGGGTGATCAATTGACAAGCGTCTAGATGTGATCCATGGGACAACCCGGTTGCGCGACAGGCATACGCCCGGCAAGGGTTTAAA
>JBAXDE010000400.1:0-1698 GCA_037141115.1 Methanomicrobiales archaeon
TGCATCTATTGGGATCAAACTGGCAAAGTTAGGATCAAACTGGCAAAGTTAGGTTTTAAGACATCCTGGACACCAGCTATGCCGAATTCCTGACCAAGCACGGCGGATGATTTTTCGATGATCCCGTTCAGGGATGGATCAGACGGATACTCGGTCTTGTTGAGCTCTTTGACATAGTTAAGCAGGGTCATGACTTCCATGATGGCACTAGTACCTACGGCAGGGTACAGCGAACCGTGGGCGGGTGTGCCGGAAAATTCCATATCGAGCCGACAGAGTCCTTTCTGGCCGATACAGGGATGTCGTGAGGGAGTGGGTTCGGCTACAAGGCAGTCCCCGGGAGTAAGTGCACGATCGGCAAGGAGCCGGCGGATCCCATTCTCCCCACCCGTCTCTTCATCGCAGACAAAAGCCAGGGTTGCCGGTACATCCTCATTACGGTTCTTCCGCGCTTCGCAGGCCGCAAGAATGGAAGCACAGCCCCCTTTCATATCGGTAGCTCCACGTCCGTGCACAAATCCATCCTCAATGATTCCGGAGAACGGGGGGTGGGTCCACCCGACATCAAGTGCCGGCACTACATCCACATGACCGCAGAAGAGAAGGTGCCCCTGTACAGACGCCCCGGTAGTAACCAGGTTGCACATCCCCCCATTATTCCTTGGGACCAGTGAATCGATGCCTATCCCACTCAGAAAAGACCGGATATATTCGATAACCTCATCCGTGCGACCGGAAGGGTTTTCACTATGGATCTTTACGAGATCTGCACAGATTCGACCGACTTCTGTCATAAGTAATACCAGGTATCCTCAGTGACTTGCACAATAGGTTTCAAACAAAGTTGCAAGAGAATTTTCATTGTACAGGCTTTTTAAGAAATCCTGCTCGAAAAACTCGTCAATTATTGCAGAGAAGAAATCTGCGGGAACACCGACCCTGCTGTTAGGATCAGGGACGATCCGGAAACTCCGGTAGCTTGCCGGGTTTTCCGTATCATAGATCATCTGCCAGAGCAGGGGCAGCGATGCAAATTTCTGCGGGTGATTCTCTTTGAGCCAGTTGATAAACCCTTTAAATTTTAGCCGATCCCCTTTCTTCTCTTCATCGATCCGCCAGCGGAGATATTCACCGCCCATGATATTTTTTGGCGATTCGTAATGATAGGCATAGATGCTTGCCGTATAATCGATATGAGCCAGCGCATCAATGAAGAAAAAATAGAGCGTTTTATTGAAACTTCCGGTGTCGTGGAGCATGAGCGATTTCTCATACAAGCGGGTTAAGACGCCGAGGTATTCGTTATCATCCTGCATAGCAACAGGTTCGTTACGGCATTGTAAATATATTGCCGTCATGCAACTGGGGCAACCGGGTAAAGCGCATAATTCATCTGAATGAAAAAGGGACCATACTTTTTTCACGAAAGGTAAAAGGATCAAGCCATGGGGACTAAAATTAACTCATAAATCCATGAAAAATATTTCCGTTTTTGGTTAGTGAAGGATAGTGTAAACAGTTTGCGTGCGACAAGAAAAGCTGTAATTCGGATTGCTAAAGAAAGCCACCCTATCCATTCAGGGTGTTCCTATTCCGGCGTGCGTCACTGGTAACAGTTTGGTGCGAAGCCCGGAAGACAACGTGGAAAGATAGGGTGCGACATGTAAAGCGGTATAATGGATTGCGTTTGGAATAACG
>JBAXDE010000401.1:0-1693 GCA_037141115.1 Methanomicrobiales archaeon
AATGGAGAACCGTTCGTCCCAGCAGCAGCTCTGGTGTCACTGTAAACAGTAACGAGACTTTTAAGTTTAATTCACACCATTTGATACTCTTCATCAATGCATACTGTATAAATGAGACCGTCACTATGACCACACCCAGCGTATCATTAAGTCTTATCATCCCCGCATACAACGAGGAGAAACGGATCACATCTCTTTTCGATGAGATAAGGATGTTTGATGGGGAACTTATCATAGTCATTGACGGTACAGATAAGACTGCTGATTGTGTCAGCAGGATCGCTACAGATAGAACAGATCTCATTATCCGCTGTTTGGTTTTCAATCACAGGCTGGGTAAGGGGGGTGGCGTAATTGAAGGACTTAAAGAAGCTCGGGCGCCACTTGTAGGCTATTACGATGCAGACGGTTCCACGAGTATCAACGAGATGCTGAGACTATTTTCTCACCTTTCCCGTTCCGATGGTGCAATCGGATCGCGCTGGGTTCTGGGCTCGACACTTCGCGTGCGGCAGGGAATCCTCCGCCAGATGGAGAGCCGAGTGTTTAATCTCCTTATACGGTTGCTCTTCGGTCTCACTTACAACGATACACAGTGCGGGGCAAAGGTGTTCAAAAAAGCCGCAATCGATACCGTACTACCACAAATGATTTCACGGGGATTCGAATTCGATGTCGAACTGCTCTGGCGGATGCAGAGGGCAGGTTATATCGTAACCGAAGTCCCTATCCACTGGCAGAATAGGGGCGATTCACGGGTGCAGACGCGGGACATTATCACGATGATTAAGGGTCTTTTTACAATCCGGTTCTTTTCATGATATTAGTAACATTAGCCCCCTCAAAAAATATCATTCGGAAAGCTGCTACAGTTGCTTCTTTTTGCGAATTCCCGTTTGATCTTTCGGTATGGGGTCATGATCAGAACTTGCTCATATAGCAACCATTTTAGAGGGGACGGATTATCTTTAGTCGATTTGAAATTGGTAATATATGCAAAAATAATTCCGGTTAAAGATTCAGATCCTCACCAGTTCTTAATTTCCACGTTATCCTCCGGTTCACCATGAAATTCCACCCGAACCCCACCAAGATTCCGATGATATTTGAGATGAGATAATAAACCCCACCAACGCTTGTCAACAAGTACAGAATTCCCATGTTGATAACAAGCCCCCCGGCTGAAACCATATGAAAGGATATAAGACGGTGCCACCGGCTGGAAAGTTTATGAGATGCACCTGCCTTAAACGTCCAGAGATCATTCCACACGAAATTGTTGAGGATGGCTAATTCAATCGCAAACAGGCTGGAGACCAGATAATAAAAACCAACGAACTCCGTCAGGTACCAGAGCACACCCATGTTCACGACAATCCCAGACAAACCAACCAACCCAAACTTAAATACCCGTTTCCATTCCCTCCATGCTGCACTATGGTGATGTGTAAATGAAAAAAATGTGATATCGATAACCTGCTGAGCATACTCAACAATAGTTTTGAGTTTGAGTTTGCTCGTACCTATTTCCCGGTCCACGAATTCGAAGGGGATTTCCTTATCTTTTTCCCAGCTTCCCTTCCCAAGCACCTCGAGGAGGATTTTATACCCCCGGGGTTTTAGGGTGGCATTTGCTACTACCTAACTTTGCCAGTTTGATCCCAATAGATGCAGAAGGTGCAACCTCTCGCAA
>JBAXDE010000402.1:0-1658 GCA_037141115.1 Methanomicrobiales archaeon
TCTTAGGTGTGGCGACCTTCACTTCAGGTTACCCACTTGAAACAGCGAAGAGCCATATTTCATCTCTCGCTGTGACAACGGGTAAACCGGATCTTGCCACAGAGCATGACCATTACCTTTATGGACTGCCCAAACGAGAAGTCCATGAAAAATAATCTGTGTTTTGTTGATACGGTCTGCTGGATTGCACTGTTGAACCGGCAGGATCGTCTTCATGAACCTGCGGATCAACTCTATAAAAAACGAATGAAAGCAGGATTTCGGTTTATTACAACATCTGCTATACTTGATGAAACAGCAAATGCACTTTGCGATCCCGTATTCAAACCATCGGTAATCACTTTTTTCCATAACATTCAGGATTCCACCCGGGTTGAGATTATTTTTGTCGTTCCTGTTGTATGGTCAAAAGGATGGGCACTTTATAAACACCGGCTTGACAAAGCATGGAGCCTCACCGATTGCATCTCTTTTGAAGTTATGCGGGAACAGAAAATTCAAGATGCCCTGACAAGTGACCACCATTTTGTACAAGCAGGGTTCCGGGCTCTCCTGTTGGATGAGGAATGATCCCGTACGTCTATACCGTTATTTACGACTCCCTTAGTTGCCCTGACAAAAAATCAAAATAATCTTCCGGGTTATTCAGCACCCGGGCAATCCGGTCATTCCTGACAAAATCATATAACGAGTTCCCGGGCCCGAGGCTACTGATTATCGAACGTACATCTCTTACCTTCCGGACCGGCGGAACCTCCGGGTACGCAGGATCTTTCTGAACAACTCCCCCAACCAATTCATAATACGCGAGCCCCATGCATCGTGTCATACCCAGCATACTCGCTGGTAAATGCCGTTGAGACAAGATTTGCCATCGTGAGGGTCTGTTCCATCGTGGACGTGTCCATAAACCGGGGGGAATTGCGATGATATCGCCTTGTTGCACTTCGGGAAGGACAATATCATCATGGGATTTGGCCTGGAAGAGGAAATGGGCAACGCCATCCTGGACTTCATATAACCCGGGATAGCCGATGCCGGCGGGGTTTTGGGGTTCACGTATAAAGTAGATTTCGCGGATAACCGAGAATCCCCGGCCGAGAACAGGATGCACATTCTCTCCATCAGGACTCATGTATCCTGACGATCCCGGCTACTTGTGTCCGATCTCTTCTTTTTAAATTCCGTGTCCCTTGCATTTTTTTCATTCAAGAATAGCATCGATTTCTTCTTCAGTAAATCCCAATTGGTGCATTACAAGTTTCATGTATACTGACGAGAGTTCTGCTTTTGCCATAATTACCGGTGCCCGGTATACTCTTCCCTCTTTCTCCCGCTCAAAAACAGCATGGCTGGTGCCTCTCTGCCGGACCATCTTAGCGTTTCCCTGTGCAAGAAGCCGGGAGAATTTCCGGCTTGACATGGGTGAGATTTTTTTAGACACTGGCACTAACCATGAATGTTATGCTCTCTGAATATTTCCACTCACGTGAAGGCTTCACATAATCAACATCCCCAATGAGAAATTCGCGCAGAAGGTCAAAGGGAACCGGTTGGATCTCATGCTCCAGCCCTTTTTCTTTCATATATGATAGATATTCTTCGCATGCTTCCTGCAGCATATTCTTGGATTCTTCTATACTTTCACCCTGACTGGC
>JBAXDE010000403.1:0-1613 GCA_037141115.1 Methanomicrobiales archaeon
CCAGGAATGAACGGAGCGGGGATCTCGTAGATGAGATAACCATCTGCCGCATTACTTTCGCCGCGCTGGACGTACCCTACTGTGCCGCCCCGCCCGATCTGATAATCATATTGTGTCCCCGAGACGGTGTCAATCGTCACATCAGAACTGTGGACTGATGAATAATTGTACATCTTTGCGTTATCGAATACAACAAACTGTTTTGCTGACGGTGCATACACGGCTTTGTCGCCGGTATTAATGACCCGGACATACACGAACAGGAATGTGTTACCTTCCTGAGGTTTCTCCATATTGTAGCCCGGCTGGAGTTCCAGGGGCAGCGATGTTGCAGCCTGCTCCCGGGGGCTGTTCCATGAAGGGGATGTCCAGTTGTAATTGGATTTTATATCGTACCGGTACACGGTAGCCCTGGCCTGTTCATCCCCGGTCCCGAAAGAGGCATACTGATCCAGGGCCAGAGCATCCGGGTAGGGTACCTGCGTTGGAGTTGGCGATTGTATCGTCACTGCAGTGGTGGGGACGGGTGTCGGAACCGGTGTCTGGACCGCTGGTGATGTACTGGTGCATCCTGATGAGAGGAGAACTAAGAAGAGCACTCCAAAAATTGCGATTGAGAAAATAAGTTTCATACCTTTTCTCCACTCACATGGGTTGTGCGTGAATCTCAGGGGGAATCAGCCGGTTGAGGAGCATAGTTGGCACCTGCTGTGATGTGTGAATCGCCATATCGAAGTATGCCAGTTTATCCCGGTTTCCTTTGTACTTAAGATTTATCTGGAAATTGGTATCTACAAGGGTAATTACCCCGAATGTCGTTATCAGTGCACGCCGTTCTTCAATAATCCGGTCCTCTCCTTCTGCAAGTTTCTGCCGGTTGCCATCAATATCCGATATGATCTCGTTCTGGAACGAGAGCACCGTGATGTGGGAGTTCCCGATCGTTGTGGGCTCGCCTTCAGGGAAGGTAACGGCATAGTTGGTCGTGAACGGTAACGCGTTACCCGGCGATGCGGACATTACCGATACTGACAATGTCAGAAGTCCGAAGGCAGCTACAATGATGGCAAGAACAACAAGGGAGAGGATAATCTTTACACCCATTCCCCAACCACCCTTTTTTGCTTCCCGGGCACGTTCCTCCTGCTGTCCCTGTTTACGTCCGGTCTCTTTTGCCAGTTCGCGATCCCGCTGACTGTCCTGTTCCTGTTTCCGTCCTTTTTCCTGTGCCAGTTCCCGGCCTTTTTCATCTTCCCGTGAAATTATTTCATCCATCACAATACTCCCGTTTATCTGAGATTTTTTTATCAACATCCAGTCCATTGTTTCCCGGATGACCTGTTTTTTACCGTGATGAGTTATTACCCGTTTTTCCCGGATAAGTCATCATACCAGAGCAATGTGATTCAAAGTAGTGATAGTATAAAAAACCAATTTTAGTTTACAAAAATTGAATTGTTATTTTTATCTTTTGATACATTATCAGTGTTTTTTTAAGATGCCTGCATAGTTTGTACAGTGAAGAAAAGAGGATTCAGGTTGATAATTTACTGATGATGCAGTATCCCCTCCAAAAAATAGGGCAAACCAACCTTTCGGGTTTACTGGCAAAT
>JBAXDE010000404.1:0-1594 GCA_037141115.1 Methanomicrobiales archaeon
TTGTCACATGATCCGTATGTAGTGCGTAGGCACCAAAAACCTCCGTTGCCATTCACTTTTAAAATTAGTAAGATAGAACGTGCTAGTTCATGCATTGAAATAAGTATTGTGATTGCGGGGAACGCGATCCAATATGTATCGATATTCCTGGATGCGTTTAACCTGTTGGTGGCTTCCGTAGGTGAAAATAATGGAGTGGATATCGCGGTATCAGGGAGTTGGTGTCTTGACTATCAGGGCGCGCGTCATGAATTGAATGCACCATCGCTTTCGTTGGTTCTGCTCTCAGGTTTGGAAATTCTTCAGTCAACTCAATATGTTGATGCTATCAAAATATACCTGGAGTCGCCGTTGAGGCTTTTATGCGGTGGTTCAATTGCTCATTCCTTTGATTTTGCACTCATGTTTCGCTCCCAGTTGCGGAGGTGCTCGTCTCTGTTCGCATATTACGGCGAAGGCGAGCTTGAATTGGACTACGGTTTTTTGTCAGAGGCTGCTGAAAGGGTTACTTGTCTTCGAAACAACTCGGAATTTACCAAGCCGCAGTGGACCAATCGGGCTGCTTTGTCAGGAATGTTGGGAGTGGTAGAGTTCACCGATCTTGCCGATGGTATGCTGCCCCTGTTGATGCTGGGAAGTTATTTTAATGCCGGCAAAGGGGCGGCGTACGGAATGGGTGGGTACCGGATTGAAGAGCTTTCAACTACAATCACTCAATCGCGTACACAAGCAGCTGTTTTTCAGTTCCGGTAAGGGCGAATCTGCCATCCTGCGTCAGTGCCATCGAATATGCTTTCTGGCTCATCTTGATTCTCTTCTGTTCTTGTCCGCTTCGCAAGTTCCATACAAACAGCATTCCGCCGCCACGCTTGCTTTCAGACGAGACAAGTCTCTGACCGTCTTTACTGATACCCAGTGCCATCACATCATCGTCATGCCCGGTCAATTCATGTATGCGGGATCCTGTACCGGTTTCCCAGACGATAATTTTCTTATCCGATCCTGCCGAAATTATCTGTTTTCCGCCTGGGCTGAAGAGCAGCGACATTACGTCGTTGGAATGTCCGGCCATGGTTCGGACCCGTGAACCATTGGCACTGTTCCATAAGGTTACTTTTTTGTCCTGTCCGCCTGAAGCGATAAATCTGCCATCCGGGCTGACGGCTACCGTCAGCACATCCTTTTCCGTCTTGATTTCAAAGGTTTTATTGCTCTTGTAGTTCCAGACAACTATGCGGGCTTTCTTTGTGCCGATAGCGATACTGTTCCCTGATGGATAAAAGGCAAGGGATGTGACCGTATCTTCAATGGAGAGGGAGTAGGCCTGCTGGCGGGCGGCTAAATCCCATACAATGACCCTGTCGCTTTTACCGGCAGTTGCAAGCAGTTTGCTGTCATTGCTGAAGGCCACGGCAAGAATTGATTTGGTGTTGTTTGAGTCGTTGAGGGTCATCAGTGGTGACCATGCCGATACGTCCCATACGTCGATCTGGCCATCCTTGTCCGCTGAAGCGGCGAGCAGGCCGTTTTTCGATGTACTCATGGTTATTACGTCCGATTTATGTGCGGAAAGTGTTCTGTATGTACCTTGAAT
>JBAXDE010000405.1:0-1592 GCA_037141115.1 Methanomicrobiales archaeon
AATTGGATTGGCGTTTTCGCGTTTAGTGGATCAAAAACGAATTGGCGAAAACAGGGTTTACCCATTTTTCTTTCAATTGCCCAGATGGTGTCCGGGAAATTTCCCGTTATATCAAAAAAATTAATCAAGGTCCAGCTGATCCCGAATAAGAGCAACAATCGCGAGCCGCTGGTGTTCACTGATGACACCGATCCGGTGCTGGAACCGCTCCCGGTCCAGGGCAACAATCTGGAAGACAAGAGCAACACTCTCGGCATCCAGGCCGTTGTGCGGGTCGGGAGAAATGGTGAGGGTATGCGAGAACCTGGCGCTGCTCATGCTGCTGGTCAGCGGCACGACCAGGATTAGACCATTTGCACCGCCAACAATAATTGCGGGTCTCATCCCCCGCTGCTCATGCCCTTTTGCATCGGTGAGATCCACGAGCCAGATCGAACCGTTCTTCATTGATCAATGCTCCAGTGTTTTTAATGATGCCCTCTGCCAGATGCCGGTCTCTTTCTTTAACTCTTCGAGATCCTGTGGGGTGGGCTTATAGAGGAACTGTTTTGCTTTTGAGATGCCGAGAGCAATCTGGGCTTCCGAATAGAACGGTTTGAGCCGCTTTACCTGCCGTGATGCTTCGAGCGGATCGCTGTTCTGCCGCAGGGAATAATACCCGTACGTTGCCCCGACTTCGAGCGGGACCGGCTTAAGACCGAAGATCCTGCCAAGCTCTCCTGCTGCTTCTTTCTCCTGAGTGTTTAACCGGGAGCCGGTCTCCAAGTTCTCAAACTCATGGGTGAACGCATACAGGTCTTGCGTGAGATCCGGGGAATAAGGTCCCCGCACATACAGGCTGCAGGAATACCCGAGATCGATGCCCCGGAGTTCAAGCAGGCAGACAAGTTTCTGGGCGATGAGCCGGTCATCGAACCGTGCGATATCGAATTCGAAGCCGAGTTCTTTGAAGAATGCAATTACTTTTTTCCGTTTTTCCATATTCATGCTCCGCAGTGGAGGAACCGGCACAGCCAGGTCTTTGTTCTCTTCCATTCATCCTGCCCTTCGGTCGTGATGCAATAGAGTTCGAGCTCTTTTCCTTCCGAGGTGATCTTCTCTGAAGTGAGGTACCCCATCTCTTTTAAGACATTGAGGTTGGCAAAGAGTACGCCGTCATTGATGTCGAGCGCTGCCCTGAGTTCGCGGTAGGTGGCCCCATCGGGTCCGAGGGTTGTGAGGCTGGCGAGCAGCTTCAGCCGGACGAGCGAGAAGATTTTCGCGTTGAGCCCTTCGGATTCGTTTAGGATGGAGAGGATATCGTTCTGCATTTTTTTGTTCTCCCCTGTTCATGATGATTGGTGGCCCGGGTTATTTACTTTTTTATTTACTTAAAGTTTAAAGTAAATGAGGATGTAGGGGTTGGGGCATAGGTCCCATTACCGGGACCGTGAATGTTTCCCGGTGCAGTCGCGTGACCGCGGATGTGGGGAAGTGTTCGGTATGCGGGATTGGGGCGTTGTGGGTAACGCCGTGATTACTCCATTACTGCCCCCTATGCTGGTAGTGTAAAGATTCAACTGTAAATTCGACAACCCTGACTCTAATCGATC
>JBAXDE010000406.1:0-1575 GCA_037141115.1 Methanomicrobiales archaeon
CACTGCCGTCAGGTTAATTTTGAAAACATAGATATCCATCAGATATTAGTAGCAAATTGTACGCAAAGTCCACTTCCTAACCTGAAGTAAACCCCATAGAGATCTCATATTTGCACTGCAACCCACAGATCAAGAGGTCAACATCTGAATTGTCAACTTCCCCCTCAACTTCCCGTGACATTTTTCTCAAAAATCAGCATATCCTCTGCAATTTCATAATAATTCATAAAAAGCATCTGCTATGTTTGGCGGCAATAGTTCCGGGTCCTCGTTATCAAATCAGATTAACGGTGAACGAACGTGTCTCGTGTCAGCTTGGATACATGATACTGCTGCGAATGATGGCTAAGCCTGAAAAACCACATCTGTAAACCTTTCACTCCGAAGAACTGCTTCTCACACTCTTTCCATTCATCCAGAATAACCATCAACAGCAGATCCATCTGCTCAATAAATGCTCTACCATAGAGGTCCAGTGAGAGTTTATTCCGATCATGCTCACTCATCAGTCTTCGCATCACCAGATACACACGTTTCAGTACCATCTGACGAATCAGTGCAGCATACAGCAGGGTCATGACAGCACCATCTCTTGTAACCCGGATGTCTCCAAGCGTACATTCGTTTTTCGTTTCATCGAAGAGTGATTCAATCTCCCAACGAAAGCGATAGAGTTCTGCGATCTCATCGACTGTGAACTCTTCACCAATAAGGTTTGTCAGGTATAGATGCCATTCACCTGTATCCGGGTGCACCCGACCAACACAGCGGAACGGATACTGTTCTTGACGTTGTTTGCCCTGATATGAGCGTCGTTTGAGTTGTACCAAGACAGTCGTGTCAATGGAGGTATCACCCAGCTCCTGAAGGAACGATAAGAGATCCCTGCCTAGGAACAGCTCATTCTGGGAGTCTGTTACTGGAGAATTGAACTTCTTAACAATCAGTATACTCGATCTCTTCACCCTCGATATGAAATACCCTTGATTCTCGTTAATCCTGGCAAAGAGCTGATACTTGTAGAAGCCAAGGTCGATAAGGAGAAGCGTTCCTTTAACCCAGGGACCAACACGAAGCGTCTTGATCTCGGCTGTTCGTTCCGGGACGATGGAAATCTTCGCGGCTCCATTTGCCAAGACGTTGAGAAGATAACTGATTTTGATTCCGGCTGCTATCTTTCGTGACCGTGTGGCAGGGAACCGGTCTGCCAATTTCTTATTCAGTCTGACTATTGTTGAATCCTGAATATAAACCGTGACAAACTTTTCATATCGCTCACGGAGTTTTAGGGACATACCTGTTGCCGGGGATTTGATACATTCGTCAAGGACTGCTTTAAAGAAACGAAGCGATGTATCGTTTAATCGATCAACATAGCTGGAGTATGCGATCGTTGACTCAGTCAGGTTCGCATGATTCCGCCAGATCTCGGCTACCGTTGAATGACTATGAAAACAGGGTGAAAAAATTATCAACTGCATAAAAATTATTGGGTGTAGTTTCCTGATCCGTTTACAGAACCCTGTAATTTTGGCAAGTTCAAAGAGTTTTTCATAGGGGAGTAATCTCTCTAAC
>JBAXDE010000407.1:0-1533 GCA_037141115.1 Methanomicrobiales archaeon
GAGGCAGGCTGAGGAGCGGTGTCTCCACCAGGAGGCGGGCTTGCCGGCTGACGGGGGCCGAGAGAAGTCCGGCCTGGGGGATGGCCACGGCTGTCATGGAAGTCAGCCGCGTATCGGTGGTCACTTCGGCAAAAGCACCAGCGAAGCAGCCGGTGTTCTTCACCGCGCCGCTCTCCAAATCGATGTTGGTGTAGCAAACGGTCTGTTGACCGGGCAGAGGGTTAATGATCCGATACCGGACGGTGCTGGGACTAATGTCGTTGGTCAGGAGCCGAAGGTTGACGGGGTCCGGGTAGTAGGAATAGAGCTCAATGCGGGGCGGCTGGCCGCCGTTAAGACCGACTCTGGCGCTGTAATTATGGTTGGTGCCGCAGGGGAGAAACAGGGTGAAAACGACATCTCCGGCCTGGTCCGTGACATAGGGAATGCTCACTCCGGTCTGCGGCGCGGTGATCGTGCCCGCAACGACCATGCTTCCCTGCGCAATCGTATAAGGCAGGACGGTGTTGGTGACCACGCCGCCGTTTGCCCATCCGAAGCTGCCGCCGCCGCTGTAGCTGTTGGTGTCGCTCAGCAGCACGTCAAAGTTGAAGGTGACGGTCGCTGTTTGATTGGTGACGCCGGTTGTAATGAAATCGTTCGTCACGTACATGCCGCGATTTCCGTAGGGTTTGAGCGACAGGGTGCTGGCCACGCCGGCTCCGGTGCTCTTGTTCTGTCCGATCAAGGCGACGTTCAGGCCTGTCTGGGCTGACAACGGCGTGTCGAAGAGGTTCGTGATGATCAGGTATCCGACCCATAACCCGTTGTTTCCGCCGCCTGAAGCCGAGACCGTTCCCAAATCGCCGCCGCCGGCCTGGCTTGGGACGTAAGCAATGAGCGGATTGGTGCTCAGCATACTGGCGAAGACGGGGTCCGATGAGGACAGATAGAAGCTGCCGTAAACGTTGGTGTCCACGATCGCCGCCAGGAACATTTGCGGATGGTCTTGAGGCGAGCACTGCGACATCTGGCCCATCAACAGAAATGGCGGGGTATCGATGACGTCATAAAAACTGATGGGAAAACAGGGGTCGAGGTTGTCCACATCCGGTATGGCTTCGGCATATTCCTGGCCGGGTACGACTTCCCTGGGCGGGGTGTTGATTGCGACCACAGGCGCGAGTTCTGAAGCCGAGAGCAGCGCCCAGGTCTGGCTCCAGGTGCCGGGGTTGTATTTCGCAGCCTCCACCATGGCCTGGCTCGGGGCGAAGTGGATGAGCGGATATGGGCCGGGCGCCACGATGGGAGTGGCCGCGTCGGGCGTGAAAATCCACCAACGATCCTGTTTGCGGATGATGCCCTTGGTCATCCCGCCGTAAAGCCTGGGCTGGCTGGTGCTAAAGAGCCATTCGCCCGGCCCGATTTGGTTCATCACCAGCGAGCTGTCCACCCGCAACGGGAGTGTATCAATCGGTATCTGAACAGCGTCGGGGGCTGAGCAGGGCAAAAGGTAGGTGATGGTTCGGGAAACCTGGCCGATTGCATAATGCG
>JBAXDE010000408.1:0-1530 GCA_037141115.1 Methanomicrobiales archaeon
CTCATCAATCGGGCAGAGCGGGGAGAGAGCGCTTAGGGCAAAATCCTTGGCCGTCTCTCGCGAAATTTTGAACTGTCCATGCTCTCCGGCAAAACGCATAGCGGTAGTGCCGTGATCAATCCCGATAAACATAGCAGTAATCCTATAGCATGGATGACATATTAGGTATTGATGTTTGATGTGGTAACAGGGGGAGCCGGGTTCATCGGGTCGCACCTGGTTGACACGCTCGTTGCACAGGGTAATGAAGTTCTGGTGATTGATTCCCTATGCGCCGGACGCAAAGAGACGATTGCACGACACCTTGATTCCTGCAAGGTCCGCTTTTTACAAAAAGATCTGCTCGGTGATGGCTGGCAGGATTCTATCGAAGGGGCTGACCGGCTCTTTCACCTTGCAGCAGATCCCGATGTCCGCCAGAGCGCGGTGAATCCGGATCCAACGATCCAGAACAATATCATCGCCACGTATCGGGTGCTCGAAGCCATGCGGCTGCATCAGGTTCCCGAACTGGTGTTTACCTCGACTTCGACCGTGTATGGCGAAGCAACCGTTATTCCGACACATGAAAACTATACTCCCCTCGAACCGATCTCAGTGTATGGGGCAAGTAAGCTGGCATGCGAGAACCTGATCTCGGCATACTGCCACTCGTTTGGTTTGAAAGCATACACATTCCGGTTTGCCAATATCATCGGGTTCCGGAGTGGTCACGGGGTACTTACTGATTTCATAAAAAAACTGGAACAGAACCCCGATGAGCTCGAGATTCTTGGAGATGGAAAACAGACAAAATCCTACCTCGAAGTTCACGAGTGCGTTGCAGCGATGCTTTTTGCCGTCGGACATTCCCGGGGCACGGTCAATACCTTCAATGTCGGTTCTGAGGACTGGATCGATGTGAAGAGTATCGCAGAGATCGTGTGCGAAGAGATGCACCTTCCCGGTACGAAGTTCCGGTTCACGGGCGGCGAACGCGGTTGGGTTGGGGATGTTCCGAGGATGCAGTTATCGGTTGAAAAGATCAAGGCACTGCGCTGGAAACCCCAGCTGGGATCCCGTGAGAGTGTACGTATAGCGGTACAGGCAATGCTTGCCGAGCGATAACTAGGAAGTTTCATGAAACATATCGTCATTTGCGGGGATGGCATGGCGGATGAGCCCATAGCTGCACTCGGCAACAAGACACCCCTTGAATATGCAAAGACCCCGAATATGGACCGGATGGCACGTGAGGGTGCATGCGGATTGCTGCGCACAATTCCTGATGGTTTTGAAGCGGGAAGTGATATCGCCAATATGTCGATTCTCGGGTATGCTCCGGAGAAGTACTATACCGGCCGGGGACCACTCGAAGCACTGAGCATGGGCGTTAACCTTGCACCGGGCGATGTGGCATACCGCTGCAATCTCGTTACGGTAGAAGCCAATACCATGGTGGATTTCTCGGCAGATCACATTTCCAGTGAAGAGGGGGCAGAACTCTTTGCCACACTCCAGCAGGAAATCCCGGAGGTAATGGTGAAAGCA
>JBAXDE010000409.1:0-1501 GCA_037141115.1 Methanomicrobiales archaeon
TTGCCAGTAAACCCGAAAGGTTGGTTTGCCCTATTTTTTGGAGGGGATACGGAAAGAGCGGTTTATCCCGTGTTTATTTTTTTTACCGCTCATTTTTCCCCATTGTTTTACCCGTACATCCCAATGACGACCACTCGAACCGGATGGGAGATACGGTTTTTTTCCGGATTCCCAACTGCCTTTTTCATAATCATGACTTATCCTTACCAGGTTGAGGAATACCAAAGGAATAAATGTGAAATAAATAAAGCATTATAAAACTGGGAACACTGTGTTCCCGGGGTGATTTTATGGCTGACAAAAAGATCGTTGATGCAGAAAAGGTGCTTGAAGGCGGAGTGCTGACTCTCGGTAAAGGAGCTCAGGGTTTCAATAAAGAGTTCATGGAGTTCCTCCAGAAATACCAGGTGATCGGACTTGCAGTAGCGTTTGTCATAGGAACTGCTGCAACAAAACTGGTCAACTCGACCGTCTCTGATATCATCATGCCCATCATTGCGGTGATCATTCCGGGAGGAAACTGGAGAGAGGCGGTCTTTCAGGTCGGACCCATAAAATTCCTTCTGGGCGATTTTGTCGGAGCGATAATTGATTTTGTCATCATCGCACTCGTCATCTTCATCATTGTGAAGTATATCATGAAAGGAGATGTTTCCAAGAAGGTGTGAGTGAGTTCTTCACCGGGCCGGAATTAGATCCCTCATATTTTTTAAAATTGTTTTTCCCACCGACATAACAGCACCAGCCCGGGAAACTGGAGAACTGCTCCCGTCTAACGATTCCACAATCTTCTGATTTTTTTTGGGTGCCTGGGCAAATTGTAAGTTTTATGCCCCTAGTCACCTGCAGGTGCTACCATGCAGGCAGCAAGTTCAATTTACATCCGGGAATATCTCAAAAACCAGTTGACCAACCTGAAACGAAACCCGAAAGAATCCTACAACTATGTAATAGAACGCTTAGTGAATCTCACCGTTGACGATGAACCGCTTAGAGCCGAAGCGATCAAAGGACTGGAAGAAGGACTCGAGGATATCAAAAAGGGAAATCTGATCTCTGAAGAGGTTATCAGGAAGAAATATGGAGTTAAACGAGTTCGTACCGGGTGAAATATACCCTTCGTGCAGACCGGGATCTTGAAAAACTACCGCCAGAGATAGCCCGAATGGTTGTCAGCACAATTCAAAATATCAAAGAAGATCCGTATCTGTTCATAAAAAAAATAAAGGCGTCAAACCCGGCCCATCCGGTTTACTCTCTCCGGGTCAGGATGGATGTTCGTGCCCTGCTTTGAATCCATAATAATGTCTTTATCATTCATGTTCTCGAAATCGATTACCGGAAACAGGCATGCCGGGATTTTTAAAAAAATCTTTTTTAAGAGTGAACACTAGCATGAAAAAAATCTGGAAAAATGCGAGGGATGGGATTCGAACCCAAGAACTCCTTCGAGACCAGGCCCTGAACCTGGCGCCTTTAACCGGGCTTGGCTACCCTCGCG